>NZ_JBIRYZ010000030.1:51163-96501 GCF_044390325.1 Streptomyces sp. NPDC018964 | reverse complement strand
CTTGCGTTTCCGACTCTATCAGATCTTTCCGATCCGATTTCCTCGGTGCTTTCCGGGGTTCCGCTTCCGCGTTTCCCTTTCCGGCGGTTCCGACTTTATCAGAGATTCTGAGTCGGATTTCCCCCTCCCTTGCCGGGCGACGGTTCCGACGTACGAGGTGGTCGGGTGCCCGATCGGGAGGAGTTGTAAACGTACTGGAGCGGGGCGCCCCGATGCAAATCGAGGCGCCCCGCTCCCTGGCCGCTCGGGTGCGGTCCGACGGATCGTCAGACCTCTACCACCACAGGCAGGATCATCGGCCGGCGCCGGTAGGTGTCGGAGACCCACTTGCCCAGGGTGCGGCGGATGAGTTGCTGCAACTGGTGGGGTTCCACGACTCCGTCCTGGGCCGAGCGCTCCAGGACCTCCGTGATCTTCGGGATCACCTCGCCGAAGGCGGAGTCCTCGATGCCGGACCCGCGGGCCTGGACGTGCGGGCCGCCCGTGATCTTGCCGGTGGAGGAGTCCATGACGACGAAGACCGAGATGATGCCCTCGTCACCGAGGATCTTGCGGTCCTTGAGGGCCGGCTCGCCGACGTCACCGACGGAGAGGCCGTCGACGTAGACATAACCCGCCTGGACCTTGCCGGAGATCTTGGCCTTGCCCTCGACGAGGTCGACGGCGACGCCGTCCTCGGCGATGACGATGCGGTCGTGCGGCACGCCGGTCAGGACGCCGAGTTCGGCGTTGGCGCGCAGGTGGCGCCATTCTCCGTGCACCGGCATCAGGTTCTTCGGGCGACAGATGTTGTAGAAGTACAGCAGTTCGCCGGCCGAGGCGTGGCCCGAGACGTGCACCTTGGCGTTGCCCTTGTGGACGACGTTGGCGCCCCAGCGGGTCAGGCCGTTGATCACGCGGTAGACCGCGTTCTCGTTGCCGGGGATGAGCGACGACGCCAGGATCACCGTGTCGCCGTCGACGATGCGGATCTGGTGGTCACGGTTGGCCATGCGGGACAGGGCGGCCATCGGTTCGCCCTGGGAGCCCGTGCAGACCAGGACGACTTCGCTGTCCGGCAGGTCGTCCAGGGTCTTGACGTCCACGACCAGGCCCGGCGGGACCTTGAGGTAGCCGAGGTCGCGGGCGATGCCCATGTTGCGGACCATGGAACGGCCGACGAAGGCGACCCGGCGGCCGTACTCGTGCGCCGCGTCCAGGATCTGCTGGATGCGGTGGACGTGGCTGGCGAAGCTCGCCACGATGATCCGCTTGCGGGCACCGGCGAAGACCTGGCGCAGGACGTTGGAAATGTCGCGCTCGGGCGGGACGAAGCCCGGGACCTCGGCGTTCGTGGAGTCGGCGAGCAGAAGGTCGATGCCTTCCTCGCTGAGTCTGGCGAACGCGTGCAGATCCGTGAGACGGCCGTCCAGCGGGAGCTGGTCCATCTTGAAGTCGCCGGTGTGGACCGCCATGCCGGCGGGCGTGCGGATGGCCACGGCGAGCGCGTCGGGGATGGAGTGGTTGACGGCGATGAACTCGCAGTCGAAGGGGCCGATGCGCTCGCGCTGTCCCTCCGCCACCTGGAGGGTGTACGGGCGGATGCGGTGCTCCTGGAGCTTCGCCTCGATGAGGGCGAGGGTGAGCTTGGAGCCGATCAGCGGGATGTCCGGCTTCTCGCGCAGGAGGAAGGGGACGCCTCCGATGTGGTCCTCGTGGCCATGGGTGAGGACGATGCCCTCGATGTCGTCGAGGCGGTTCCGGATGGACGAGAAGTCCGGCAGGATCAGGTCGATTCCGGGCTGCTCCTCCTCGGGGAAGAGCACTCCGCAGTCGACGATCAGCAGGCGGCCCCCGTACTCGAAGACCGTCATGTTCCGGCCGATCTCGCCGAGACCGCCGAGCGGGGTGACGCGCAGGCCGCCCGCGGGGAGCTGCGGGGGCGGGCCGAGTTCAGGATGCGGATGACTCAAAAGACTCTCCTCAAACACGCGCGCCACGTACCGGTGGGGCACGTGGCGCGCGTGACGTTCGTGCAGAAGCAGTTGTCGGGCGGGGTACGGGCACCGGTGGCCCGCTTATTCAGTTGTGAGGTACATCTGCGCGACCGGGCGCGCGAAGTCTGATTACTGGAGTTGTACCCCGCCGGCGGCAAGATCGATCTTGAGCTGCTCGATCTCTTCCGGCGTGCACTCGGCCATGGGAGCGCGCAGGGGTCCGGCGGGGAGGCCCTTGAGGGCGAGCGCCGCCTTGGTGGTCATCACGCCCTGGGTGCGGAACATGCCCGTGTAGACGGGGAGCAGCCTCTGGTGGATCTCGGTGGCCTTCTGGACGTCTCCGGAGGTGTACGCCTCGACCAGGGCGCGCAGCTCGGGGGTGACGAGGTGGCCGACGACCGAGACGAAGCCGACCGCTCCGATGGAGAGCAGGGGCAGGTTCAGCATGTCGTCGCCGGAGTACCAGGCCAGGCCGGAGCGGGTGATGGCCCAGCCGGCGCGGCCGAGGTCGCCCTTGGCGTCCTTGTTGGCGACGATGCGCGGGTGCTCGGCGAGACGGACGATCGTCTCCGTGCCGATCGGGACGCCGCTGCGGCCGGGGATGTCGTAGAGCATGACCGGCAGTCCGGTGGCGTCGGCGACGGCCGTGAAGTGCCGGTAGAGGCCCTCCTGCGGCGGCTTGTTGTAGTACGGGGTGACCACCAGGAGGCCGTGCGCGCCGGCGCGCTCCGCGGCGCGGGCCAGTTCGATGCTGTGGTGGGTGTCGTTGGTGCCGACTCCGGCCACGACGTGGGCGCGGTCGCCGACCGCCGCCACGACGGCCCGTACGAGATCCGATTTCTCCGCGTCGCTGGTGGTGGGGGACTCGCCGGTGGTGCCGTTGACGATCAGGCCGTCGTTGCCTGCGTCCACCAGGTGGGTGGCGAGCCGCTGTGCGCCGTCGAGGTCGAGTGCGCCGTCCGCCGTGAAGGGCGTGACCATGGCGGTGAGGACCCGCCCGAAGGGGGTCTGCGGAGTGGAGGTCGGAGCCATGGGTTACACGCTACTCGTTGCTCAGGTCGTGGTCTTCCCTCGGGGGAGTCGACGAGGTGAGGGAAAGGGGGGACCCGGCACTGCCTGCTCGGGGGTTCAGGCAGTACCGGGCCCGTTCGATCAGGCTAGATGAACTTCACGAAATGCCGCAATACGGACACCTCGCGAGGCTGAACCGTACACATGTACTCGCAGGCTCGAACCGCGGTCCTACGGGGCCACGCGCCCGTTGGCGTTGAAGGCGGCGTACGTGAGCGGCATGAGACGGGCCCACTCGGCCTCCATCTTCTCGCCGACCATCTCGATCTCCCGCTGCGGGAAGGACGGGACCTTCGCCAGCTCGTGCTGGGTGCGCAGGCCGAGGAAGTGCATCAGTGAGCGGGCGTTGCAGGTGGCGTACATCGACGAGTACAGGCCGACGGGGAGCACCGCGCGGGCGACCTCGCGGGCGACGCCGGCGGCGAGCATCTCCTGGTACGCCTCGTACGCCTGCCGGTAGGAGTCCTCCATGGCTCGGCCGACGAGCTCCTGCTGGGCCGGGGTGCCCTCGACGAAGCGGTACTTGCCGGGGCGGCCCTCCTGGATCAGCTTGCGGGACTCGTCCGGGACGTAGAAGACCGGCTGGAGCTCCCGGTAGCGGCCCGACTCCTCGTTGTACGACCAGCCCACGCGGTGCCGCATGAACTCGCGGAACACGAAGATCGGAGCGCTGATGAGGAAGGTCATCGAGTTGTGCTCGAAGGGGCTGCCGTGCCGGTCCCGCATCAGGTAGTTGATCAGGCCCTTGGAGCGCGCGGGATCCTTGTCCAGCTCGGCCAGGGACTGCTCGCCGACGGTCGAGACGCGGGCGGCGAACAGCACGTCGGCGTCGGACGCGGTGTGCTTGACCAGTTCGACGGTCACATCGCTGCGGAAGTCGGGCTTGAGGTCGTCGGCGGGGGTGTCGGTCACGGCGCGGGGGATCCTTCCATCACGTCTCTCGGGCGGCGCCCACTCTACGGCGCGGCACCGACAGTCGGGCCTTCGGCGCCGGGAGGCGACATACGACGGTGAACGGCGGCGAACTTCTGCGAATTCGGCGAAAGTGGGCACCTCGCGGGGCCGTCGTTCGTCTGTGGTGGTGACAGCGATTCGTTCGACACACGAAGGAGACGTGCACCAGATGTCCGGTCGACGCGAGCCCGTACCGTTCGCCTTTGTCGCCGAGGCCGACAGGTTCCGCAGCAATGTCGCACCGCCGCCCCGTGAGCGGGCCTCCGTCGGTCAGCTGGCCGGGCGCTGGCTGCTGGGGCTCACCCTCGTGGCCGGGCTGGTGGGCTCCCTGGTCGTCGGGATGCCGGCGCTGTCCGCCGATTCCTCGGGGTCGGGGACACAGCAATCACAGGCGGCCGAGGGGCGCTGAGTCACCCCGGATCGTGGCACCGGCTCCGTCCGGACCCCCGAGGGTGGTGACCGGCGGCACGGATCGATAGCCTCACCGGGCACTGCTGACGCATGGATCGAGTGAGGACCCGTCGTGCCCCTGCCCTTCCTGACGGCCGACCGCGCTTTCGACACGGCGGACGATGTCGCCCTGCCGTACGACGACCGGGACCACTGGCGGCGCCCGTACCGTCCCGGTCCGTGGCGGGTGGGGGCGGCGGCGCTCCTGCTGCTGCTCGCGTCGTTCGTGCTGTTCGCGGCGGTGATCATCGCGACGACGGCGACGCCGGCGTCCGCCGGGGCGGTCTTCGCCATCGCCCTGGTCGGCGTCGCCTGTGCGCTGCGGCTGCTGCGCATGGGCGTGTGGGTGAGCTCCCGGGGGCTGCGCCACGTGGCCTTTGTGAGCACGCGTACGACGTCCTGGGAGCAGGTCGTCTCCGTGCGCACGGCGCAGCAGCCGGTGCGCTGGCTGGGGCTGCCCCGGACGGTGCAGGGGCAGGCGCTGGTCCTCGTCCGGCGGGGACGTTCGGCGGAGTCGTCGGTGCCGCTGCTGACCTCGCACAACGCGGACTTCCTGGGGCGGGACCAGTTGGCCTTCGACCGGGCGGCCGACACCGTGGAGGCGTGGGCCGCCGAGTACCGGCGCGACTGAGCGGCTCCGGGCCCCTGCTCCGGGGCCCGTGCGCTCAGTGAGAGGTCTTGTGCAGGGCGATCGCCCGTTGCATCGCCTTGCGCGCGCGAGGGGTGTCGCGGGCGTCGTGGTAGGCGACGGCGAGCCGGAACCAGCTGCGCCAGTCGTCGGGGGCGTCCTCCGTCTCGGCCTTGCGGCGGGCGAAGACCTCGTCGGCCGAGTCACGGTCGATCCGGCCGCTGGGCAGCCGCTTCAGCTCGTCGACGGGCAGGCCGCCCTCGGCGTCGAGCAGGGCGGCGAGCCGGTTGGCGTCGCGGACGAACTCGGTGTTCTTCCACAGGAACCAGACACCGATGACCGGCAGGATCAGCACCGCCACGCCGAAGGTGACGGTGAGGGGCGTGCCCGCTTCGATGAGGAGCACGCCGCGGCTGCCGGCCAGGACGAAGTAGACGACCAGGACGGCGGCCGTGATGGCGTAGGAGATCTTCGCGCGCATGGGGGTCTGCTCGGGCTCAGTTCAGGTCGAGGAAGTGTTCCAGGCCGAAGGTCAGGCCGGGAGTGGTCACCACGCGGCGGGCGCCGAGCAGGATGCCCGGCATGAAGCTGCTGTGGTGCAGGGAGTCGTGGCGGACGGTGAGGGTCTCGCCCTCGCCGCCGAGCAGGACCTCCTGGTGGGCGAGGAGTCCGCGCAGCCGGATCGCGTGCACCGGGACCCCGTCGACGTCGGCGCCGCGGGCGCCGTCGAGGGCGGTGGTCGTGGCGTCCGGGGCGGGCGCGCTGCCGGCCCGGCGGCGGGCCTCGGCGATGAGCTGGGCGGTGCGCGTGGCGGTGCCGCTGGGGGCGTCCACCTTGTTCGGGTGGTGCAGCTCGACGACCTCGACGGATTCGAAGTACGGGGCGGCGATCTGCGCGAACTTCATGGTGAGGACGGCGCCGATGGAGAAGTTCGGCGCGATGAGCACGCCCGTCCCCGGGGACTGCTCCAGCCAGCCCCTCAGCTGCGCGAGGCGGTCGTCGGTCCAGCCGGTGGTGCCGACCACGGCGTGGATGCCGTGGCGCACGCAGAAGTCGAGGTTGCCCATGACCGAGGCGGGGGTGGTCAGCTCCACGGCGACCTGGGCGCCGTTCTCGGCGAGGGTCTCCAGCTTGTCGTCCCGGCCGAGGGCGGCCACCAGTTCCATGTCGTCGGCGGTCTCGACGGCTCGTACCGCCTCGGAACCGATCCGGCCCTTGGCGCCGAGGACCGCCACGCGCAGCTTGCTCATGTTCCTTGTTTCCTTACCGGGAGGGGTCGGGGCCTGTCGTTCGGATCCTGCCGCAGACACGGGGTCCGGTGCGTGCGTCTGCCGCGTTGTGGTCACTCGCCGACTTCCTCACGCTCGGCTTCGCTCGCGTGGGAGGGACCCTCATCACGTCGACTCCCTCCTCCGCCTTGCAGCGGCACGCACCAGACCCCGCTCACCGACGTCGGCAAGGCGCCGCCGGTTTCCTGCGACCTGATCCGGACAACAGACCCTAGGCGACGGCGTCGTGCAGACGGGACGCCTGCTTGTCCTTGAGCGGGCCGATGACCGACAGGGAGGGCCGCCGTCCCAGGACGTCGCGGGCGACCGAGCGGACGTCGTCCGGGGTCACCGAGGCTATCCGGGCCAGCATGTCGTCGACCGACATCTGCTCGCCCCAGCACAGTTCGCTCTTGCCGATACGGTTCATCAGCGCGCCGGTGTCCTCGAGGCCGAGGACGGTGGAGCCCTTCAGCTGGCCGACGGCGCGTTCGATCTCGTCGTCGGGCAGTCCGTGCTCGGCGACCCGGTCGAGTTCGTCGCGGCAGATCTTCAGCACGTCGTGCACCTGGGAGGGCCTGCACCCCGCGTACACGCCGAACAGGCCGCAGTCGGCGAAGCCCGAGGTGTACGAGTACACGCTGTAGGCCAGTCCGCGCTTCTCCCGGACCTCCTGGAAGAGGCGGGACGACATGCCGCCGCCGAGGGCGGTGTTCAGCACGCCCAGGGCCCAGCGCCGCTCGTCGGTGCGGGACAGGCCCGGCATGCCGAGGACGAGGTGGGCCTGTTCCGTCTTGCGGCCGGTGAGCTCGACCCGGCCGGCGGTGCGCAGCGCGCGGCTGCCGCCGCGCGGGGCGACCGGTTCGGCGTCGACGTTCTTGAGGGCGCCGGCCTTCTCGAAGGCGGCCCGGACCTGGCGTACGACCTTGTTGTGGTCGATGTTGCCGGCGCAGGCGACCACGAGGTGGGTCGGGTCGTAGTGCTTCTTGTAGAAGCGGCGGATGCGGTCGGCGGTGAGGGCGTTGACCGTGTCGACCGTGCCGAGGACGGGGCGGCCGAGGGGGTTGTCGCCGAACATGGTGTGCGCGAACAGGTCGTGCACGCAGTCGCTCGGGTCGTCCTCGGTCATGGCGATCTCTTCGAGGATGGCGCCGCGTTCGACGTCGACGTCCTCCTCCTGGATCAGCGAGCCGGTCAGCATGTCGCACACCACGTCGATGGCGAGCGGCAGGTCGGTGTCGAGCACGCGTGCGTAGTAGCACGTGTACTCCTTGGCCGTGAACGCGTTCATCTCGCCGCCGACGGCGTCGAGGGCGGAGGAGATGTCCAGGGCGGACCGGCGGGAGGTGCCCTTGAAGAGCAGGTGCTCCAGGTAGTGGGTGGCGCCGTTCAGGGCCGGGGTCTCGTCGCGGGAGCCGACGTGGGCCCAGATGCCGAAGGTCGCGGAGCGGACCGAGGGCAGGGTCTCGGTGACGATGCGCAGGCCGCCGGGGAGGGTGGTCCTGCGGACCGTACCGATGCCGTTCTCGCCCTTGATCAGGGTTTGGGTACGGGCGACGGCCCGCGCCTCCGAGGAGGTGCGGGCCGTCGCCTTGGAGCTACGGGACGTCACTGGTCGGCGTCGTCCTTCTTGTCGTTGTCGGAGGCGCCCTCTTCGCCCTCGATCACGGGGATCAGGGAGAGCTTGCCGCGGGAGTCGATCTCGGCGATCTCGACCTGGACCTTCTGGCCCACGCCGAGGACGTCCTCGACGTTCTCCACGCGCTTGCCGCCGGCCAGCTTGCGGATCTGCGAGATGTGCAGCAGGCCGTCCTTGCCGGGGAGCAGGGAGACGAACGCGCCGAACGTGGTCGTCTTGACGACCGTGCCCAGGTAGCGCTCGCCGACCTCGGGCATCGTCGGGTTGGCGATGCCGTTGATCGTGGTGCGGGCGGCCTCGGCGGAGGGGCCGTCGGCGGCGCCGATGTAGATGGTGCCGTCGTCCTCGATGGTGATCTCGGCGCCGGTGTCCTCCTGGATCTGGTTGATCATCTTGCCCTTGGGGCCGATGACCTCGCCGATCTTGTCGACCGGGATCTTCACGGTGATGATCCGCGGCGCGTTCGGGGACATCTCGTCCGGCGTGTCGATCGCTTCCATCATCACGTCGAGGATGTGGAGGCGGGCGTCACGGGCCTGCTTGAGGGCGGCGGCCAGGACGGAGGCCGGGATGCCGTCCAGCTTGGTGTCGAGCTGGAGGGCGGTCACGAACTCCTTGGTGCCGGCGACCTTGAAGTCCATGTCGCCGAAGGCGTCCTCCGCACCGAGGATGTCGGTGAGGGTGACGTAGTGCGTCTCGCCCTCGATCTCCTGGGAGATCAGGCCCATGGCGATACCGGCGACGGGGGCCTTCAGCGGCACACCGGCGTTCAGCAGCGACATGGTGGAGGCGCAGACCGAGCCCATCGACGTCGAGCCGTTGGAGCCGAGGGCCTCGGACACCTGGCGGATCGCGTAGGGGAACTCCTCGCGCGTCGGCAGGACCGGGACCAGGGCGCGCTCGGCGAGGGCGCCGTGGCCGATCTCGCGGCGCTTCGGGGAGCCGACGCGGCCGGTCTCGCCGGTGGAGTACGGCGGGAAGTTGTAGTTGTGCATGTAGCGCTTGCGGGTCACCGGGGAGAGGGTGTCCAGCTGCTGCTCCATGCGGAGCATGTTGAGGGTGGTGACGCCCAGGATCTGGGTCTCGCCACGCTCGAACAGCGCCGAGCCGTGCACGCGCGGGATGGCCTCGACCTCGGCGGCCAGGGTGCGGATGTCGGTGACACCGCGGCCGTCGATGCGCTTCTTCTCCTTGATGACGCGCTCACGGACCAGGGACTTGGTCAGCGAGCGGTACGCGGCGGAGATCTCCTTCTCGCGGCCCTCGAACTCCGGCAGGAGCTTCTCGGCGGCGAGCGCCTTGACGCGGTCCAGCTCGGCCTCGCGCTCCTGCTTGCCGGCGATGGTCAGCGCGGAGGCGAGCTCCGGCTTGACGGCGGCGGTGAGGGCCTCGAGGACGTCGTCCTGGTAGTCCAGGAAGATCGGGAACTCGCCGGTGGGCTTGGCGGCCTTGGCGGCGAGGTCGGCCTGGGCCCGGCAGAGCACCTTGATGAAGGGCTTCGCGGCCTCCAGACCGGCGGCGACGACCTCCTCGGTCGGCGCCTCGGCGCCGCCCTCGACCAGCTTGATGGTCTTCTCGGTGGCCTCGGCCTCGACCATCATGATTGCGACGTCGCCGTCCTCCAGGGTGCGGCCCGCGACGACCATGTCGAAGACGGCGTCCTCGAGCTCGGTGTGCGTCGGGAACGCCACCCACTGGCCGTTGATCAGCGCGACGCGGACGCCGCCGATCGGGCCGGAGAAGGGCAGGCCGGCCAGCTGGGTGGACGCGGAGGCGGCGTTGATCGCCACGACGTCGTACAGGTGGTCGGGGTTGAGCGCCATGATGGTGGCGACGACCTGGATCTCGTTGCGCAGGCCCTTCTTGAAGGACGGGCGCAGCGGGCGGTCGATGAGGCGGCAGGTGAGGATGGCGTCCTCGGAGGGCCGGCCCTCGCGGCGGAAGAAGGAGCCGGGGATGCGGCCCGCGGCGTACATCCGCTCCTCGACGTCCACCGTGAGGGGGAAGAAGTCGAGCTGGTCCTTGGGGTTCTTGGAGGCGGTGGTGGCCGACAGCACCATGGTGTCGTCGTCCAGGTAGGCCACGGCGGAGCCGGCGGCCTGGCGGGCCAGGCGGCCCGTCTCGAAGCGGATGGTGCGGGTGCCGAAGGAGCCGTTGTCGATGACGGCCTCGGCGTAGTGGGTCTCGTTCTCCACTAGCGTTTTCTCCGTTACTTTGTCGTCTTTCGTCCCGCCTCGCCCGTGTGGCGGGGGGACGGGGACGGAGAAGCGCTCCACTGGTGCGGGCCGGTCTTCGATCGAAGCTCCCGGGGTTCACTCTCCGGGGGCCACTACCGAGGACCGGCGGCGGCGAGGTGCGCTTCTCCTCGTGCGTCGTGACGTCCGATGACGTCGGTCGGCGGTGCCCTGGGGACCGCATACCCATGCGGTGCGGGGCATCACACCGAGTCGTGTCTCTTGCGTTGTGCTACCACACTACAAAGGCGCGGTGACACTCCGCACGTACAGCAAAGGGAGCGGTCCCCTTTCTCCAGGGAACCGCTCCCTTCACGGCGTCTTACTTGGCGCCCGCCGCACCGCGGCGGATGCCGAGGCGGTCGACCAGCGCACGGAAGCGCTGGATGTCCTTCTTGGCGAGGTACTGCAGCAGCCGGCGGCGCTGGCCGACCAGGATGAGCAGACCACGACGGGAGTGGTGGTCGTGCTTGTGGGTCTTGAGGTGCTCCGTCAGGTCGGAGATCCGACGGGAGAGCAGAGCGACCTGGACCTCGGGGGAGCCGGTGTCACCCTCCTTGGTACCGAACTCGGAGATGATCTGCTTCTTCACTGCGGCGTCGAGCGACACGCGTACTCCTCATGGTCTGTGAGTGGCCACCGAGTGCCCCCGGTCTTCGTCTCGGGGGGTCTTCCATGACTCGGAAGGCGGGGATCCGCTGGGCGCGACCTCCAGGGCGAACTCGCTCCGGGGGCGCGTACACAAACGGCCGTCGCTCAGGATAGCAGCCGGTGACGGGTGCCTCTCCCCCGGTCCGCCGAACCGGCCGGACCGGACGTCGTGGGCCACTAGGGTGAGCATCCGGATCGTTCGTACGTCGGGAAGGGGTCGCTGCGGCATGGCGGAGACGGCTGAGGAGATCAAGGCACGCAAGGAGCGGGAGAGGGACGAGCTCTACGCCCTCGACATCTCCGGTGTCGAGTGGCACGGCGCGCCGGGCACCGAGGAGCACGAGGAGCGGGTCGAGATCGCGTACCTGCCCGGTGGTGCCGTGGCCATGCGGTCCTCGCTCGACCCGGACACCGTGCTGCGGTACACGGAGGCGGAGTGGCGGGCCTTCGTGCTGGGCGCGCGGGACGGGGAGTTCGACCTGGAGCCGGCGGGCCCCGAGGCGGAGTGACCGCTCCGCGACACCCGGTGGAAGGCGCCCGCGCGTGCGCGTTCCACCGGGCTTCGTACGCCGGAGTTCCACCGGGTGTCGCGCGTCGGCGCCCTGCCGGGCGTCGCGCGTCAGCCGGTCATCGACCGCACCGACGCGTACACGTCGAAGACGGCGAGCGCCAGCGGCACCAGCGTCAGCAGCACGAAGCCCTCGGCGATCTCCATGAACCGGCCCCAGAAGGGCGTGACCCCGCGACGGGGGACGATCAGACCGATGGCGGTGACCAGGGCGACGGTCACGGCCACGGCCGCCGTCAGCCACACGCTGCGGATGTCGAGGGCGGTGGTGTCGCCCTGGAGCGCGTCGCGCCAGTCGTGCGCCGGAGGGTTCATCGCCAGCCCCAGACCGAGGAAGACCAGGCAGAGGAGTCCGGCCGCCAGCACGGGGGCGACCTGGGCGGTGTACCGGAACAGCTGGGCCCGCATCAGCATCGCGACGCCGGTGGCCAGGGCGAGGAGTTGCGCCCAGACGCCGCCGGAGAAGCCGAGGACGATCGACGCGCCCACGGCGACGAACGCGCATCCGCCGACGAGTCCGACGAGGAGTTCGTGGCCACGACGGGCCTGGGCGAGGATGCGCTCGGTGTCGACGGGTTCCGGAGCGTCCTGCTCCTCCGTCAGGTAGGCACCGCGCGACGCGCTGGGCGGTTCGAAGCCGATGGGCAGCCGCGCGAAGCGCACGGACAGGCCCGGCAGGAAGGCGAGGGCGCACACCGCCAGGGGCGCACACACGGCGGCCGTCTCCGTGGGCTCCAGCCGCGTCAGCATCGCGAGGAACGTCGTGAGCAGGCCGATCGCGGAAGCGAGGAGGAAGGCCACGAACGGGCTGTCGCCGCCCGGCGACACCAGGGCGAGGACGACGGAGGCGACCAGCACCGCCGCGCACGCCAGGAGGAACTGGAGCCGCCCGATGCCCTGGCCCTCCGCGAGCGGCAGCAGTCCCGAGCCGGCCACGGCGACGTTGGGCAGGGCACCCAGCCCGAGGGCGACCGCGGAGCCGCGGTCGTCGTACACGCGTGCGCGGACGCACGCGAAGGTGATCAGCAGGACCCCGGTGACCGCGGCGAGGATGCCCTGCAGACCGTGCATGTCGTGGCGGACCTGGGAGCTCCAGGCCACGAACGCCAGCAGCGCCGGAAGGACACCGCCCGCCACGAGGCCGGCGACGCGGGTGAGATCGCCGTCCCACAGGGTGCGGTCGCGGGTGACGGCGGATGCCACCGCCTCCGACACGTCGTCGAAGACCGCGGGGGGCAGCGACTCGGAGAACGGGCGCAGCGTGAGCAGTTCGCCGTCCAGGATGCGCTGGGCCGCGAAGGATCGGGCGCTGTCGAGAACGGTCCCGTCGCGGCGTACCAGGTGGTAGCCGACCGGTGCCCCCTCGGCGGGACTCTGCTGGGAGAACCGAAGGATCTCCGGGTACAGGTCGGCGACCGGCACGTCGTCCGGCAGCGCCACGTCGACGCGGCTGTCGGGGGCCACGATGGTGACCCGGCAGAAGCCGAGCCCCGTGCCTGCCCTGGACGGGGCTCCGGTGCCCGGTCCGCCGGCCGTGCCGGCCGGCGCGGAGGCCGTCGTACTCACCTGTTGTTCCCCCTCGTCGGTACTGTGGACCCGCGCGTACCGTCGCGCGCGGTCCCTGGGCGGTGCTCTCGTCCGATCCGCCCGCCGGCCGGCCTGTCCGGGCCCGGGCCGACGGACCACGCGTGTGCCGCACGTCGCGCGGGGCACCGACTTCGGCGGCCGATTCGCAACTGCTCACACGTCTGACGGCACCCTACCGCTCACCACCGTCGGCGGCTGTCAGTAGGATCGCGCAGCGCGATCAATGTTCGCCGAACACGGGACGGCGGGCGGAACGGATCCGTTCGGCAAGGGAATTGGTGCGAGTGAGTCACATCGTCGTCAAACGTCCGCCACGTGCGCTGCCGAAGGACGTGCCCACGAACGAAGTCGTGCTGCAACCGCCTCCGGAGCTGCCGCGCGGCCAGCAGGAGGGCGCTCTGATGCAACTCCTGCCCATGCTCGGCATGGGCGGGTCCGTGGTGTTCTTCTTCAATCCGCAGGCCCAGCCGTTCATGAAGATCATGGGCATGGTGATGGTGGCCTCCACCGTCGCCATGGGCATCGCGATGCTGGTGCGCTACCGACGCGGCAACCAGGGGCAGCTGGCGGACATGCGCCGGGACTACCTCCGCTACCTGTCGCAGGTCCGGCTCACCACCCAGGAGACCGCGAAGGCCCAGCGTGACGCCCAGTACTACCTGCATCCTTCACCGGAGCAATTGTGGGCCCTGGTCGCCGAGGGCAGCCGGGTCTGGGAACGGCGTTCGGGCGACGCGGACTTCGGGCAGGTCCGGGTGGGCCTGGGCCCGCAGGCCCTGGCCACTCCCCTGGTTCCGCCGGAGACCGCTCCGGTGGATCAGCTGGAGCCGCTGACCGCCGGGGCCATGCAGCGCTTCGTGGCCACCCACGGCACCCTCGACGCCCTCCCGATGGCGATATCCCTGCGCGCCTTCTACCACGTGACGCTCAGCGGCGACCCGAAGAGCGTGCGCGGCACGGCCCGTGCCGTCACCGCCTCCCTGGCCTCGCTGCACTCCCCCGACGACCTGGTCCTCGCCATCGCCACCGGGAACGAGTCGGCACCCGAATGGGAGTGGGCCAAGTGGCTGCCCCACGCGCAGTCCCCGACGGCCGCGGACGGCGCCGGCAGCATGCGCCTCGTCACGACCGACCCGGTGGAGCTGGAGGAGCTGCTCTCGACCCGTCTCCAGGGCCGTCCGCGCTTCCACCCGGGCGGGCCGCCGGTCCCCGAGCAGCCGCACCTGGTCGTCGTCCTCGACGGCGTCTCGCTGCCGCCGACGTCGCTGCTGGCGAGTCCGGAGGGCCTGCAGGGCGTGACGGTGCTGGAGGTGGTGCCGGGCAACCTCACCGCCGGACGCGGTGACCTCTCCGTCGTCGTCCGCCCGAAGGAGCTGCGCCTCGAGTCGGCGCACGGCATGGTCTACGAGGGCACGTCCGAGGGGCTCTCGTACGAGGCGGCGGAGGCCCTGGCCCGGCAGCTCGCCCCCCTGCGCATGGCGTCGGGCGGGGACAACGACGAACCGCTCCTGTCCAACCTGGAGTTCACCGACCTGCTGAACCTGGGTGACGCCGCGGCGGTGGACCCGCGACGGACCTGGCGGCCGCGCTCGCAGTCCGAGCGGCTCCGGGTGCCGATCGGCGTCGGCGAGGACGGCCGGCCCGTGATGCTCGATCTGAAGGAGGCGGCGCAGGAGGGCATGGGCCCCCACGGCCTGTGCGTCGGCGCGACCGGTTCCGGCAAGTCGGAGCTGCTGCGCACCCTGGTGCTCGGCCTCGCCGTGACCCACTCCTCCGAGACCCTCAACTTCGTGCTGGCGGACTTCAAGGGCGGCGCCACCTTCGCGGGCATGGCCCAGCTGCCGCACGTGGCGGCCGTGATCACCAACCTCGCCGACGACCTCACCCTCGTCGACCGGATGGGCGACTCCATCCGCGGTGAGCTCAACCGGCGCCAGGAGATGCTCCGCGACGCGGGCAACTACGCCAACATCCACGCCTACGAGAAGGCCCGCGCCGCCGGTGCCCCGCTGCAGCCGATCCCGTCCCTCGTGCTCGTGATCGACGAGTTCAGCGAGCTGCTCACCGCGAAGCCGGACTTCATCGAGATGTTCGTGCAGATCGGCCGCATCGGCCGGTCGCTGGGCGTGCACCTGCTGCTCGCCTCGCAGCGCCTCGAGGAGGGCCGGCTGCGCGGGCTCGAGACCTATCTGTCGTACCGGATCGGTCTGCGCACGTTCTCGGCGGCCGAGTCGCGGGCGGCCCTCGGCGTCCCGGACGCCTATGAGCTGCCGAACGTCCCCGGCTCGGGTTTCCTGAAGTTCGGTACGGACGAGATGGTGCGCTTCAAGGCCGCGTACGTCTCCGGTGTGTACCGCTCGGGCGCCGACCGGGCAGCGTCGTACGACGGCCCCCTGCCCGTCGACCGCCGGCCCGTGCTGTTCACGGCCTCGCGGGTTCCGGTGCGGTACGTGGCGGTTCCGCGACAGCGCGACGCTGCCGACGGCGCGACGGACGGCGAGACGGACGACGCGCTGGCCGACACCGTCCTCGACGTCGTCGTGCGGCGCCTGGAGGCGCAGGGACCGGCGGCGCACCAGGTGTGGCTGCCCCCGCTGGACAGCCCGCCGTCGCTCGACGCGCTGCTGCCCGGCCTCACCGAGGTGCCCGGCCGCGGCCTGACCCAGCCCGGCTACGAGGGCGCGGGCCGGCTCGTCATCCCGGTCGGCCTCGTCGACAAGCCGTACGAACAGCGCCGTGACCCCTTGTGGGTGGACTTCGGCGGCGCGGCCGGCCACATGCAGATCCTGGGCGGTCCGCAGTCCGGGAAGTCGACGCTGCTGCGCTCGATCATCGCGTCCTTCGCGCTCACCCACACCCCCCACGAAGTGCAGTTCTACGGGCTGGACTTCGGTGGCGGCGGCCTGTCCGCCGTGGCGGGGCTGCCGCACGTGGGCGGTGTGGCGTCACGCCTGGACCCCGAGAAGGTACGGCGTACGGCGGCCGAGGTGTACGGCGTCATGACGCGCCGCGAGGAGTACTTCCGTACGGCGGGCATCTCCTCGATCGCCGAGTTCCGTACCCGCCGTGCGCGGGGCGACATCTCCGTGACCGACCAGCCCTGGGGTGACGTCTTCCTGGTCATCGACGGCTGGGGGAACTTCCGCACGGACTACGACGCGCTGGAACCGATCGTGCTGGACATCGCGACCCGCGGCCTCGGTTACGGCATCCACCTGATCCTCACCGCTTCCCGCTCCATGGAGGTCCGCGGCAACCTCAAGGACCAGTTGATGAACCGCCTGGAGCTGCGGCTCGGTGATCCCATGGACTCCGAGTTCGACCGCAAGGTCGCGGCCAACGTGCCGACGGGGGTGCCCGGCCGCGGCCAGACCCCGCAGAAGCAGCACTTCATGGCCGCGGTGCCGCGGATGGACGGCCTGTCCTCCGACACGGACCTCGCGGAGGCGACCCAGGCGCTCGGGACCGAGGTGGCCCGGCACTGGCAGCAGCCCGGTGCTCCGGCGGTGCGCCTGCTGCCGAGGGAGTTCCCGGCCCACCAGCTTCCCCCGGGCGACCGGTTCCCCCGTCAGGGGATCTCCTTCGCGCTCGACGAGGACAACCTGGAACCGGTGTTCGTCGACTTCGAGCAGGATCCCTTCTTCCTGATCTTCGGAGAGAGCGAGTCCGGCAAGTCGAACCTGCTGAAGCTGCTCATCCGGCGCTTGACCGAGCGCTACGACGGCGACACCTGCAAGCTGTTCGTCATCGACAACCGGCGTTCCCTGCTGGGCGTGACCCCGCCCTCGCACCTGGCCGAGTACGTCCCCATGTCGAACCAGATGCAGCACCACATGGACGCGCTCGCCGAACTGATGCAGCGGCGCACACCGACCGCGGACGTCACGCCGCAGCAGCTGCGTGACCGCAGTTGGTGGCGGGGGCCGACGGTCTACATCGTCATCGACGACTTCGACCTGGTGGCCACGTCGAGCGGCAACCCCCTGGCCGGCCTGACCGAGATGCTCCCCCTCGCCCGGGACGTCGGCGTGCGCTTCATCATCGCCCGTTCCACCGCGGGCGCGAGCCGCTCCGGATACGAGCCCTTCATGCAGCGGCTGAAGGAACTCGGCGCACAGGGCGTGGTCCTCAGTGGCGATCCGGCCGAGGGCGATCTGCTGGGCGGCGTACGTCCGCGTCCGATGCCTCCGGGGCGGGGCGTGTTCGTCTCCCGGCGGCGGGGGCGGCCGTTGGTGCAGACGGGGTTGGTGGCGGAGGAGGCTTTCTGACCGGTAGCGGCCGTCTCCGGTCCGGTGGGGCCGGAGACTGGCCGAGGACGTCCGCGCGGCTCCTCCCGAAGGCGCCGCGCGGAGGAGAACCGACAGGCCGTGTCCTGCTGACAGCAGTGGAGGAGTGGACCCATGGCGTGGGACGAGTGGGAACAGCTGAAGGCTCGGGCTGCCGACCGGCAGTCGACGCACATGCGGGTGAACCAGGCGCCTGCTCAGGGGCCGGGCGCCGGCGGCAAGCCCGACCTGGTCGTACAGCAGGACGACCTCGGCGCGGTGGGGCATGACGCGTTCGTCCTGCACGCCGACCTCGTGAAGAAGGTGGACATCGCCGGTGCCGGTATGAACTCCGACCATGCCGGTTCCACGCACCAGGCGGCGTCGGCGCTGTCGAAGTCCAACTTCACCATGGGTGACGAGCTCATGACGACGCTGACGGTCTGGGAGAGCCAGGTGAAGGCGGTCCGTCAGGCATGTGCCCACATCTCGAACCACCTGGACTTCAGCAAGAAGCGGCACGCCGACGACGATGCCGAGATCGCCGCCGTCATCAAGAACCGCAACGGGTCCGCGGTGCCCGCCTCGGAGCTCGGCAAGTACTTCAAGTAGCACGGGGGAGCTCAGGCATGTCCATCACCTACAACGACCTGATGCAGGTCGACCTCGGCAGGCTGGGGACCGCGGTATCGGACTGGAAGAAGGCGGTCACCAACCTGAGACAGCTCGAGACCGACGCACGTGACGGCCTCAAGAAGAAGTCCGACCGCGCACGCTGGGAAGGTGTGAACGCCGGCGTCACACGGGGGTTCGTGGACAAGACCGCCAAGGAGTTCGCGGACCTCCACACGGAGGCCAATAGCATTTTCCAGGTCCTGGACGACGCTCACCGTGAATTGGAAGCGTTGCAGAAGAGCGTCAGGACACTCACCAACGAGGCCAAGGGCAAGGGCTACACCGTCCAGGACAACGGCAACGGAACGGTGAGTGTGGGCGTCCAGCCCCAATCCGGCGCCGATGCGAAGGACGGCAAGGACGACACGAAGCAGGACCGGCAGCGCTACGCCGACTCCATCACGGGAAAGATCGCGCACGCCAACGACATCGACCTCTCCACCAAGCTGGCGCTCAAGCGGGCGCACGGGAGCGACCCGCACAACGCCGGTCACGCGAAGTACGGTTCACTCGATGACGCGCAGGTCGAACGGGCGCTGGAACTCGCCAAGAGGCGCGAGGACATGACCGACCGTGAACTCGCCGAGCTGAACAGGTTGCTGCGCCACAACGGACGTGAGAAGGACGGCGAGTTCGCGACCGAGTTCTTCGAGGGTCTGGGCGGACCGAGGCAGACGCTCGAGTTCTACGCGGCCATGTCGATCGACGGCACCAATGGGGACGCCTCGAAGACCCGCCTGGCCGGCGTGCAGGACCTGCAGAAGTACATGGGCCACGCCCTGGCCAACGCGACCGACCCCTACACCCCACAGAGCGTCAAGGGCGACCGGCAACATCTGCCCTCGTGGTGGGGGGCGGAGTTCCGCAAGCTGGGCACCCAGGAGATCGAGTGGGAACGGGGCATGTGGAGCAAGCCCTACGGCTACCAGGTCCTGGGCGGCCTGCTCCGTTACGGGAACTACGACCCGGCGTTCCTGACCCCCATCGCGGAGCACATCACCCAACTCCACCAGGACGATCCGCACCGCTTCGTGTCCAGCAGGCCCGGCACCAGCGACGACCGTTACGGGTTCAACCCTTCCGGAAAGCTCGGCAGCGGCAACGATCCGCTGAACAGCGTGCTCGAGGCGCTCGGACACAGTCCCGAGGCGGCCGAGCGGTTCTTCACGGAGAAGCCCACGGCGTACAACGAGGACGGCACGGTCAAGTCCGGTGAGAAGACGGACTTCAAGTCCTACCTCGACCTTTTCACCAAGAAGGACTTCGAGTGGACGATCGACACGAACAGCCATCACGTCCTCGCGGATGAGGAGGCGGCGAAGAACGCGCTCAACTTCGGGCCGAACGCCCTCGGCCACGCGCTGGAGGCCGCCGCGACGGGCCACCCGTACGACAGCAGCACGATCGACCCCTCGGTCAAGCACAGCGAGGCTCAGGCGAAGCTGGTCCACGACATCGTGGAGAAGTTCTCCAAGAATCCGGACCTGCTGACGCACAACATGAACGGGGACCTGGGGGAGGAGAAGACCGGCCCGCTCCACGCACTGCGGGACAGTCTGGGCAACATCTCGGCGGACTATATCGGCGACTTCCAGCGGTCGATGTACATGGAGAGCGCCGACAGCAAGACCTTCCCGGTCAACGGAGCGGCCGCCGATCTCGGGTACGGGGACGCGCAGAAGTTCCTGGGTCTGGTCGGGCAGGATCCGGATGCGTACAACGCGATCACCTCCGCGCAGCAGGCGTACACGGCGAACGTGGTGCAGGAGTTCCTGAAGGTGGAGGGGAAGGATCTGACCGCGGAGGACGGTGCGCGCGTCGGGGACCTGGTGGCACCGGGGGCCGCCATCGCAGGCATCATGAGCAACTCGCGGGCCGATGCGATCTACGACTACCACACGGCCGAGAACAAGGAATTCAACGAGGCCGCGGCCGACAACGCGAAGTGGGTCAACCGGATCGTGGGGCTGGGGACAGGGGCCATTCCCGCCCCCTTCTCCGTCGTGGGAGAACCGGTCAATTGGCTGGCCGAGGATGTGACCGAAAGCGTCCTGAAGAGCATTAACAAGGACACAACGGACGAGGCAGAGCTCAGTGCGGGGAAGGAATACTCGGAAGGAAGAAAGGCAGCAATGGATGCATCCGCGGTAGCCGTCACCACCTACTTCTCACATCACGAAGAAGTTGATGCAAAAACCAGAGAGGCCATCGAGCGAGCCGTTCGCACTCAAGCGGGCGTAAGTCATTCCGATGGCGCTCAGTGGAATTCCTCGGGCGACGGTACGTAAAACCACTCCGGCAGTTGATCCGCCACCCGATCATCTGCTCTCTACAGGTCGGGGAAGAATAGGAGAAGGAGATGATCCTTGCAACCTAAGCGACTTTTCATTGCCGCCATGCTCGCAATGATGCTCACAGCGTGTGATTCATCGAGCAAGGGACTCTCGTATCCCGCCCCGGACAACATCTGCGGGATCCCCGCCGACAAGGAAGTCCTGGAATCCCTACTCGACGACGGCGACAAACTGGAGCAGGACACGGGCCCCTTCAGCCTTACCGAGGGCCAGTTCTGCCACATGTACGTAGACGGAAACGACTCCGTAGTCAGCGACGGGAACTGGCACGAAAGCGGATACAAACTGCGCGACCTTTTCCAGGACTACGAGGTGAAAGACTTTCGCTACTTTAAGGGGAATGCATACGCCTCATGGCATCGCGGGGTAGCAACGGTGATCCCGTGCCCTGGAGTCAGCGAGGAAGGCGACGTCGTATCCGTGGAAGTCAAAGACATGAGGTGGAACAAAGGGACGCAAGCCCTGCTGGAGAAACTCGCCCCCTCCTATTTCGACGCTTACAAGAAGAAGCTCGGCTGCCAGTCCTGAGAGCCCGCTTCAAAGGCGCTCCTGGACAAGAAGTCGACTTTGTCGCTCGTCGCACGATGACGTATGTGGCACCAACACCAGTAAGCACGTGAGGCCCCTCGGCCGGATCTCTCTTTTGCAAGATCGTTCCTGCCAGGGGCCTTACGGCTGTACGGGCTGGGGGACGGCGGTGCCCCCGATCCGATCCGGCGGTCATGACGAGTGACGGCCGGTTACGGGAAAGGGATCACTGCAGGTACCGGGACGCCGCCAGGTCGCCTTCCATGTACGTACCGCCGGACGAACCCACGACATGTCCGATGCCCATCAGGGCCTGGTGGATGTCGCTGGCCTCCTTGTCCCAGCGCCGCAGCTTCTCGTCGAAGGTGTCCTGCGCCTTACCCGTCCAGTACTGCTTGCTGTTGACCACCATCTGCCGGAGCTGCTGGAGGTCCTCCTCGAGCTGCTTCGCCTCGTTGGCGATGGTGGTCGCCGCGACGTCGAGACCGTCATAGCCGACTTGCAGTCCCTCGTTGTTACGGCTCATCTCTGTCTACCTCGTCTCGCTCGTGTGTGCTGTTGACCGATTACCGGGAATTCCGCCGGCTCAGAACGAGCTGAACGGGGACGACTGCACCGTGGGGGCGCCGTCCAGGACGTTGATCTTGTTCACGGAGGCGCGGACTTCGTCTTCCTTGCTGTCCTTGATGTTGCGCGCCGTGGTCATCGCGTCGATGACGTCGGCGAGGACGCGACCCATGTTCTGCAGGGACGTGTTGATCTCGTACTGCTTGGTGTCGAACGCGGCACGACCGATGCCGTGCCACTGGCCCTCGAGGCTGTCGATCACACCCTGGAGGCTGCGCACCCGCTTCCGGATGTTCTCGAACTTCTCGTACATGTCCTTCTGCAGCTTGACTACTGCTGCATCTTCGAGTTTCTGGTCGACGGCCATGGTCAGCCGGCCCTCCCTGTCTCTGTTCTGGATTCCAACTGGTGTGGCTCAGTGGTTTACGGCGGTGATACGACGGCTCCCACCCGGTTCGGCCCTTCAGTCTTCCGGTCTTCTCGAGCCGGGCGGGTACGAGCGGGCGGCGGAGCTGGTGTCAGCGTGCGCGTCGTGCGCGCACCACCCCGAAGGCGATCCCGCCGATCACGATCACCGCCGCGGCGGCACCCAAGGCGATCCACAGCGTGTTGCTGTCGTCCGACAACTCCGCGGACACGGTCTCCGTCTTCGATCCTGCTCCGGCCGCCTTGTCCGCGGAAGTGGACCCCGCGCCCTGTGACGTGCCTGTTGCAGACGGGGAGGGAGCTGCCGAGGACGGCGCGATCTCCGTCACCAGCTTCTCCCCATCCTTCTTGTTCCACTTGCCAAGCGGATCGGAGTAGGGGTCGCCAGCGTCGTAGTCCGGGTCCGCGAGCACCGTGCGCGGCCGGATGGTTCCGTATCCGGACTTCTGCGTCGGCTTGTCCTTCGCCCACTTGCGGCCCGCGGTGTCGATCAGTGCGCGGGTGACCTGGTTAGCGGTCCAGTCGGGGTGTGCGGACCAGATGAGGGCGGCGGCAGCTGCGGTGATGGCGGTGGCCTGGCTTGTGCCCTGGAGGTCGTGGCAGTAGGTAGTGAAATCAGGTTGGCAGTATGCCGGGATGTTTTCCCCTGGAGCCACAAGGTCAACGTACTGCCCGTAGGAGGAAAAATCCGACACTCTGCTGGACTCATCAATGGACGAGACACCCAGGACATATGGGTAGGCCGCCGGATAATCGATGAATTCTTCACCATCGTTTCCCACGGCAGCAATCAACAGCTTGCCCTTTGAAGCGGCGTATTTAATCGCCGCTTCAATCTCAGGGTAAGGAGTACTTGAGCCGAATGACATACTGACGATCTGTGCGTCGGTGTCTGCAACAGCTCGGAGGGCTTCCAGCTGCATAGCAGTATTCTGCCTCTCCTCACCGTCCTTCTGTTCCTTCATCTGGATCCGATACGGAACGATTTTCGCTCCGGGGGCAAGTCCCTGGATACCACCGTTCGCTCCTGTACCGGCGATCAGTTCGGCCATAGTCGTTCCATGACCGCTGTAGTCGTCAGTGGCGCCGTAAGCAACGCTCTCGGGGACCTCATCGGCGAGGACTTGACCCTTGAGTGAATCCGTATGGGGATTGACTCCGGAGTCGATGACCGCGACCTTGATGCCCTTGCCCGTGCTGACCTTCCACATCTGCTCGGCCTGCATGGGTTCCAAGTACCACTGCTCCGACTGGACATCGGCGGCAGTTGCACCCGGGGCGAACGCCACGCTCGCCGTGACCAGGGCGCTCACGACGGCGCCCATGGCACGTACGCGTCGCCCTCGACGTGTCCCTGATTTCATGGTGTGGTGAGTCCTCGCTAGCGCTTAGTTGACTGGCGGCGCATCGTGCCGCGGTTTGCCGGTTTCGCCCGTCTCCTCGTCTCCGGCCACGCGCGGGGGCCGCTGCGTCCTCTCCGCTCTGCGGTCTTTACCAGGCTTGCCACGGCCACCGGGACCCCGTACCAGCCCGGTTCCGCCTTGAGTCATGCCGTTGCGCGTTGCGTTGGCGGCGGACTGTCGTCCAGCAGGGTTCCCGACGATTCCGGGCACAGCGGAGCCTCCTCGGGCGTTGCCTGTGCTCGAACCGGGGCGTGCAGGGGAACCAGCCGCTCCGAAGACACCGGACTGTCCGGGTCCGCCGACCTCGGGCCGGGAACCGGAGACTGCTCCGGCACCGACTACCGTGCCCTGAGAGATCCTCTGCCCGCCTCTCACCGGGCCCCCGGTAGCAGTCGAGGGACGACCTCCGACTACGCCGCCCGTGCTGCCGGCACCGGTGACCGTGCTGCCCATCGTCCGCGGCACCGCCGTACCGCCGGCCCTCGGCGTACCACCGCTCACCCCCGGCCCCATGGGGAACGACGGGGCTGCGGAGGTCCTGCCCTGAGCGACCGGCGCTCCCGTGGCTGCTGCTCGACCCACTTGGCCCAAGGGCGCTCCGGCCGCCATGTGTCCTGGCGTCACGCCCGAAGCGCTCCCACGGACCGCACTCGTCCGCCCTTGAGCCGTGACAGGCAAGGTAGGACGCGCGCCGTTTGACCGCCCGTCGGAATGGCCCGAGAGAACCGGAGGAAGTGGAGCACCGAAGCCGTTCGTGGCGGGATTGGCCGTCCCGCTGGCAGTACCGGGGGCATTAGTGGGCGTCGTTTGTCCTGCGGCGGTCGCTGTCGGGGGCGGCAGTGTGCCGACGCTGTCAATGGTCGTCCCGACGGGTGCGCCGAAGTCGATACTCCGATCCATGGCGGCATCCTCTGGTACTGCGGGACCGCGCATGCTCTGCGAAGCAGTATGCCCATCCACAGCAGTTGCCAGGCGGCGTTCTTCGGTGCCTCCTGGCTCGGTTCCCCGAACCACACCAGAATTCGGCGCTTCGAATCTCCCGACCGGCCCCGGGTCGTATCCCGGCTCCGGCTTCGGCACCCCCACATCCGGCATCGTCTTGAACTTCGGCGGCTCCAGCGCCGCCAACTGTTCCTGGGACACCGCGTAGTACGACGACAACCGGTTCATCTGGTTGATCGCCTCTTGGCGGTTCTTCTCCACCTTCAGGGCCGCGGTGTACTCGTCGTTGCTCTCGACCCGCTCGTCCTTCGGGAACTGGCCGGGGCGCGTGGCCTCCGCGCGAGTGTCGCGAGGGGGCATCGCCTTGCGGACGTCCGCAAGGCCCACGGCGGCGGCGGTGATCTGGTCACCCGCCCCGCCGGCGAAGTCGCTCAGCGCGTACGTGTCGGTGACGAGCGACCGCCCCCACTTGCGGAACGCCTCGCCCGACTCCCCGACCCAGTGGACCCTTTCGATGTGGCCGTCCAGTTCCTTGGCCGCGTCCTTGATGGCGTCCCGCGCCGACCACAGGGCCTTGCCCGAGGACTCCAGGTCCTCCGGGTCGGTCTGTTCGACCAGGTCGACCATGGCGTTGAGGCTGTGGTTCTCGAAGTTCGTGCGCCCCTGCAGGGCCTGTCCGACGGGGGTCGCTTCGACCGCCGTGCGCATCAGTCTGCTGAAGGGGTCGATCGCAGGCCGCTCCTCGACGCCTCGGGTGAAGTCCGTGAGGAAGTTCTGCTGGGAGACCCGCTCCAGGTCCGCCTCGTGCTTGTTGTCGGTCATCGTCACAGGCTCCCGCTGGTGTCCCCGCCCTTGGCGCGCTGTTCGCCGTCCCTGGCGTCCTGAATCTGTCCGATCTGCGCCTGGATCTCATGGAAACGATGGCGCTGTTCCTCTTCGAGGTTGTCGAAGCCCACGTGCGCGCCCCTGACGGCGATGCCGATCGCCTCGATCTGCAGGTGCAGTGTCCTGGAGAGCGCGGTCAGTTCCTCGTGGACGCGGTTGTACTGGAGGTACAGCCCGTGCGCCTCCGGGAAGGCGGCCGTGCTGCCGCTGTTCAGCGACGTGGGCTTGATGGTCTGGCCGCCGACCCGCGTGGGGTTGGCGGCGGAGCTCTCCAGGTCGCGCAGTACGCCGTCCACACGCTTCACGAACGTGGTCAGCGCCTCGTCGGCGACTTCCAAGTTGAGTGCCCTGGTGGCGGACACGCCACCCACCATGTCTGCTGGAAGCACGTCGCTCCCTCCCCGTTTCCCCGTGACACCGTCGGCCGAGGCCGGCCAGTTGGCCAGTTGTGCGCCCTACGTTCGCAAACCAGTCGTGATCGCCACTCTAACCAACGGGTACGACAGAGCCAATCGTGATGTGTGCCAACTCAGTTACGGCTGTGCCCTGTAGGTGCCTTTTCGGCCGACGTTCGACCGATGCTCCCATCGCACCGCGCATGTGGACATGATGTCGACATCCAGGTGCGCTTCACCTGCCATCCCGGCCGGAACGGGTGGATCCACCCAGAACCTTTACGCCAGCAACCGGGGTAGGGGCAAGGCCGCCTTCGGGTTCTGCAACCGGTTGAGGGACAAGGCGCGGGTCGCCGTGCCCGGCAGCGACTCGGCCGTCGCCGATCCGTCGGAGCAGGGGTCAGCAGGCGCCCTTGCGGCTTGTCACCGTGTACGCGTAGCCCGGGATCCTCGTTCCGTCGCCTGCGCCGAGGCTCGGGAACAGCTGGTCGTGCTTCTTGGAGCGGGTGCGCTGCACGTGGACGCAGAAGGCGACTCCCGCGCCGTCGCCCGAGACGGTGTAGGTCGAGTCGGTGGCCGTGTTGCCGGCGGTCGGGCTGGCGTCGACTCCGAGTTGCGGGGCGTCGCCGCCGCCGTGCTCCACGACCTCGGTCTCGATCATCGTGGCGTTCTCCTCGTCGACCGCGGCGTCGCTGCCGCTGGCGCCCTCGAGTCTCGACGTGCCGTCCAGGGCCGTCACCGCGCCCTCCACGGCGCTGGTCAGTTCGTCGGCGCTCCACTTCGCGTCGTCCTCGACGGCCAGGCCGCGGCATCCCGCGACGGTCAGGAGCACGGCCATCGTGACCAGCACCAGGCGCGTGACGACGAAGGCCGAGTCCGGGACGTCCGGGGCCGACGGGTTGAGGGACTCGCGCCAGGCCCGTACGCGGTCCGCCTTGAGGCAGGCCATCGCGAGCAGTACGGCGGCCAGGATCAGGCAGATCATCGACAGTTGCGTCATGCGTGGCCTCCTCGGCCTCCGTGCCTGCGTCGTGCGTCTCTCACCGCGACCGCCGCCCCGGCCAGGCCCGCCGCCAGGACCAGGCCTCCGACCACCACGTACGTCCCCAGACGGGTGTTGCGTTCCTCGGCCGTCTCGCCGAAGTGCAGGGGGGCCACGGCGGGTGCCTTCGCGTGGATCGCCCCCTCCTCGGCCCGGGGGGATTCCACGGGGCGGGCCGGATCGACGTCCGTGAGGGCCTTGACGGGGTCGATCACGCCCCAGCCGACCAGGCGGTCGTGGCCGGGGATCGAGCGTTCCGCGGTCTGTTCGATCTGGGCGACGATCTGGCGGGCGGTCCACTTCGGGAACTTGGCCTTCAGCAGTGCCGCCACCCCGGCCACGTACGGGGCGGAGAAGCTGGTGCCGTTGTCCGCGCAGTGGCCGTTGCCGGGGACGGTGGACACCATGTCGACGCCGGGGGCGGCCACGCCCACGAACTCACCGGACTGGGAGAAGGGTGCCCGCTCGTTGTTGCGGTCGGACGCCGCCACGGCGAGGACGCCCTCGTAGGAGGCCGGGTAGGTGACCTTGACGTTGCCGCCGAGGCCGTCGTTCCCGGCCGAGGCGACGACCACGACCTCCTGGTCCAGGGCGTGGTCGACCGCCTCCTCCAGGCTCGGGTCGGGCCGGACGGCGTTGGCCGTGTCCTGGGAGATGTTGATGACGTCGGCGCCCGCCTGGACGGCGTGGCGGATCGCGGCCGCGAGGGTCTCGGCGGTGCCGTTGCCCTCCGCGTCGTTCTGTTTGATCGGGATGATCGTGGCCTCGGGAGCCAGACCGACGAAGCCGGTGCCCTCGGCGGGGCGGGCCGCGATGATGCCGGCCACGCGGGTGCCGTGGCCGACGGTGTCGGTGGTGCCCTGCGCGTTGCCGCGCTCGATCTTCTCGCCCTCGGCGTTCTTCGTCGGCAGGAAGTTCCTGCCCTTCGACGCGTCGACGGCGTCGGAGAGCTGGGGGTTCTTCACGTCGACGCCCGTGTCGATCACCGCGACCCGGACGCCCTTCCCCTTCGACTGTGCCCACAGCGCGTCGAGGTTGACGCGTTGCAGCGCCCACGGGCGGCCCTCGTACTTCTTGGACGGGAACGTGCACCGTCCGGTGTCGTCCGCCCGTGCCGCGGGGGCCGCCGGGAACACCAGGACGGTCCCCGTGAGGACGGTGGCGGTGAGCACGGTCAGCGTCGTGCGCGGCAGTGCGCGAGGGTGTCGGGCCGCGCGTACGTCGTCGGTCCGCTCGGTGGCGTCGCGTCCGGTGCGGGTGTGTGTCGGCATGTCTGGTCGCTTCCTGACGGGCCGTGGCGGTTAGGAACCCTGCGGCTGCCGCGCGGCCGCTTCCGACAGGCGCGGCCCGGTGGGCAGGAACGTCGACCACTGGGCCGGGACGGGAGAGGGCGCCACCTTCTCGTAGCCGAGGCGGGTCTGGGCGATCTTGGCCTCGTTGAGTGTCTGCTCACGCTGCTTGTCGGAGGTTCCGATGCCCTCGTCGTCCGTGGCGCTGTCGCTGTTGGACTGCAGGGCGTAGCGCAGTCCGGTGTCGGTGACCAGGAAGACCCCGCCGGCGTCGGTCTCCGTGCCCTGGAACTGCCGGTAGAGCTGGCCGGAGCCCGGGGTGACGTAGGCGCTGGACGAGCCGGTGGGCAACTGTGCCGGGAAGTCGGTGCCCACCCAGGTGGACAGGGTGGTCCTGCCGTTCTTGGCGTCCACCGAGCGCAGGACGTTGCAGACGGTGTTGTGGCCGGAGGTCGCGGTGGTGCCGTCGTTGACCGTCTTCGGCCGGTACGACGGCCAGTCGCCCTCCCCTTCGAAGTCCGTGCTGTCGACGACCGCGCCGGGGCTGACCTGCTGGGCCTCGCCCGCCTGTCCGACGCCGACCAGGTCGCCGCTGTTGAGCAGCAGGGTGGCGGTGAACTCGGAGATGCGTGCCACCTCGCCGGGCAGGACGACGTAGTACTGCATGCGCCGGCCCTCGTACGCCTTGATGACCATGCCGACCTTGTCGTACTCGCGGAGGGCCTCGGCGGCTCCCGCTTCCTCGCCCGGTGTGCCCGGGATCTCCGGGATGGAGACCGGGTCGCCCTGGTGAAGGGTGTCCAGCCACTCCTGGGACACGCGCTGCGGGGCGCGTCCCTGGGTGTCGAGGGCCTTGAGGAGTTCCTTGTCGGCCGGGTCGGCCAGCGGGTAGGCGGAGCCGCGGGAGTCGACCACGTACGGGGAGGTGCCGTCCGGGCCGACGACGTACATCAGCTCGCCCCCGGTGAGCCGGCCGGAGCCCTCGGTCCTGGACCACTCCTTCTCCGCGAGGACGAACGCCGCCTTCTGGATGGCGCGGCCGCCGGCGCCGGGCCGTTCGCAGACCGCCCAGCGCTTGGCGGTCTCGGCCTCCTCGGGCGAGGGCAGCCGGTCGGGCGCGTAGGGGATGCCGATCGTGGCGCCGTGCGGTGGTTCGCCGCTGTCGAGGATCTTCTCCTTGACGGTGATGACGCTGTCGTTGTCGGGGTCCAGGAGGAGTTTCGCGGACGCCATGTTGAGGACGGGGTGCAGTTGCTTCTTGCCTTCCGTCTTGAGCACGACGTACCGCGTGGTGGAGTCGCTGGCCACGATTACGTGTGCCCCCGGTTCGTCCCATCCCTTCGGGGCGGTGGGGCTGAACAGGCCGATCGCGCCGAAGACGGCGAGGACGACCACGCCGACGATGACGCCCGGTACGACCGCCCTGAGCGGTTTGGGGGCGTCTTCCTCCGAACCCGAGGGGGAGGGGCGCAGGAAGGACGCGAGCGTGCGGCGCTTCGCGAAGGTGTAGGCGTTCAGTTCGTCGCGCCGTGATGCCATCTGCTTTCGTTCTCTCCCCGTGCGAGGAAGTGGAGGACCGGTGGATGTTCAGTGGGTGGCCACTGGACATCGGTCCCCGCACCCCCGGCTGCCTCTGGAACCCCGACTGTCAGTCCGGCCCCCTACTATGCCTGCTGCGCGTTCGGGTGTGTGGCACGGGTAGGGTGCTGAGGCCCTGCCGGTTTCCTGCGGGCAGTGTTTTAGGGAGAGTTCGGGGGTTTTTCAGTGATGGCTTCCGCGCCACGGACCCGGTCGCGATCGCAATCGGCGATATCGAGGACCGCCGTACCCCGTCTGCGGACGCGTTCGGGGCACGGCGGCTCCTTCCTGGTCCAACGGCTGGTGCTGCTGGAGCTGGCGGCCGCCCTGGTGGTGTGCGGCTGGCTCATCGGCCCTTTCGTCCTGATGCCGGGTGCCGTCGTCGCCGTCCTCCTCTGCGTGCTCGCGGTCGTACGGCGGCGCGGACACTCCCTGCCGGACTGGCTGAGCAGCCGGCTGGCCCTGCGTGCCCGCCTCCGGAGAGCGGCGAAGGCCCCGGTGCCGCCGGACGTCGACCCCGGTCTGATGCCCGCGGTGGAGTGCGAGCCGAACCTGCGGACGCACACCTACGACCACGGTGGCGACCGTGACCGGCGGCCGGTGGGCATGGTGGGTGACGGGAGCTTCCTCAGCGCCGTCCTCCAGGTGGAGGCCGACGCCGGTGCCCTGCGTGCCGAGCGCGGTCGCAGGCCGCTTCCGCTCGCGCTGGTCCGGGACGCGCTGGAGGTGGACGGCATCCGGCTGGAGTCGGCCCAGGTCGTGCTGCACACGCAGCCCGCGCCCGCGCCCCACCTGCCCCAGCAGTCCGTCGTGGTGACCAACTACCAGCAGTTGCAGGCCCAGAGCGTCTCGCCGGCGGTCCGCATCATGTGGATCGCGCTGAAACTCGACCACGAGCTCTGTCCTGACGCGGTGGCCGCGCGTGGCGGCGGGCTCCTCGGGGCGCAGAAGTGCCTGGTGAGGTCGGCGGAGCACCTGTCCAGCCGGCTGACGGGCGCCGGTTTCCGGGTGAGCCTGCTGACCGAGGAGGAACTGACGGCCGCCATCGGTACGTCGGCGTGCGCCAACCCCATGGTGACCGCCCAGGCCGGGCAGAGCGACGCGCCCCGGCGGCGGACCGAGGAGTCCAGCCGCAGCTGGCGCTGCGACAACCGCAGGCACACCACGTACTGGGTCCGCCGCTGGCCCCCGCTCGGCGGTCCCGGTGACGGTCTGCCCCAGCTCGTCGCCGAGTTGACGGCGGTTCCCGCGCTGGCGACGACGTTCAGCCTGACCCTGGCCCGCGGCGGACAGCGGGACGTGGCGGTCACCGGACACGTGCGGGTCACCGGTCGCAGCAGCACCGAGCTGGCCGAGGCCCGCCGCGCGCTGGAGCAGACCGCGCGCCGGGTGCGGACCGGGATCGTACGTCTGGACCGGGAGCAACTGCCCGGTGTGCTCGCCACTCTGCCGCTCGGAGGTGCCCGCTGATGGCCATGCCGACATCCACCCCACCGGCCGGTCCGGTCACCGGGACGCGGCCGTCCGCCGGTCTGCGGGACCGCCTGCGCACCGGGTTCGGGTTGCTGGGCCCCCGGCACCCACGGCACACGCTGTCCCTGGACGAGGCCGACATGCTGGCCCTACCCGTGGGCGACGACGGAGTCGTGGTGGGTGTGAACGCCGAGGGGCAGCCCGCCGTCCTCGGGGTGAACCGCCCGACACCGTTCGACATCCTGCTCATCGGTGGTCTGTGGACGACGCAGGTGCTGGCGCTGCGCGCGGCGGCGACGGGGGCGCGGGTCGCGGTGGAGACCGGTCGGCCCGGGCACTGGGCGCAGGTCGTGCAGGCGGTCGGCGGCGGCCAGTCCGGGATGACCGTGCACGAGGTGGGCCGGGTGCCGCCGCTCGGTGCCTCGGCGACGGGGCCCGTCCTGGTGATCCGGGACTGCGGCATGCGGCCGCCGCGCGGGCGGGTGACCTCGGCGCCCTGGCAGTCCGTCCTCACGCTTCTGCCCTATCTGAGTCCGGTCGCGCCCAGGCTGGTGCGTCAGGCACGCCTGGTGGGTGTGCAGCGCGTCTCGCCCGACGAGGCGGTGGAGATCGGACGGGTGACGGGGTTGCCCCGGGCCGAGTACGAGGCGCTTCCCACGCTCGCCGACGGTGTCACCCTGTGGTGTACGGACCGGGACCGGCAGTACGTGATGACGCAGCCGACGGACGCCGAGGTCGGTCTGGTGGGGACGCCGCGTCGCATGGACTGACCTGACGGCTCACGGTCTTTTGGGCGTCATGTGCGGTTTGACGCGCCTGTAGGTGTTTGCCGGCCGGTGGGTGACGGCGCGTGACGCCCACCGCGGGTGCTGCCAGGTGGGCGGGGCTGACGGGGCGGGGCTACTGGTGATTAGGGTGGTACCCGGCGCGACGCCAGAACCCGGGGTCCGGGCATCGGCGTCCTACAGGGAGGGCCGGTTCGGACGACTTCGTTTCCTTTTCGGACACGTCGGACGACGAGAAATGGTCGCCCCAGCACGGCACAAGGGTGCTCGACCACACCAGGAGGAACTGTGAGCAGCGATCGGGACGGGACGCGCGGGGGCTGGGCGACACCCGGCGATGACCAGCCCGACGCGGAGTCCGCCATCGAGACGACGGGCGAGTTCACCATCGACTACGCGCCGCCGGCCTGGTACACGCAGAACGCTTCGGGGAGTTCGGAGCCGGGGGCGTCGTCCGCTTCGTCCGGTCCGTCGGCCTCCTCGCCCGCTCCGGTTCCTCCGGCTCCTTCGGTCTCTCCCTCCGGTGGGCCCGTTCCGCCGCCGCACGCGCCCGCGCCTGGGGCGCCCTTCGCTCCGCCGGCGCCCGCGCCCTCGTCGGGCGCCCCGTTCGCGCCTCACGCGCCCGCCGCGCCGTTCACGTCGCCCGCGCCGCCCTCCGGGGAGCCGGTGGCGGTGCCGAGGCTTCCGGTGGGGAGCGGGTTCGAGCCGCAGCGGCCGGACGCGGAGAAGGAGCCCGCGGAGCCGGGGGCGGCTTTCCCTCCGGCCGTGCCGGACGGCCCTGCCGGTGGTGTCCAGGCCGACAACGGTGACCTGGAGAGCGGTGCGACGATCCGCTTCTCCGCCGCCGCGCTGAAGCGGGAGATCGCGGAGCGCGAGGCGGGCGCGGAAGCGGAGCCCGGGGCTGAGACCGAGACCGAGGCCGGGTCCGGAGCCGAGTCCGAGGCCGAGGTGCGGCTGGAGCCGTCCGGTGAAGAAGGCGGAACCCGCGACGACGCCGATAGCGCCGCGGGGACCCCCGACACCCCGTCGGACGCCGACGGTTCCGGGGAAGCCTCCGGTACGGCCGGCGAGCCCGGCGCCGGCGCGGTCTCCGGTACCGGGGACGTCACGGCCGACGAGGTGGAAACCGAGGACGCCGAGTCCTCGGTGACCGACGTGGAGGGAGACGCCGCTCCGGCGGAGCCGAAGGCCGGGCCCGAGGACACCGGGCCGGTGGACGCCGCGGTGCCGGCCGGTGCGGCGCCCGGGGAGGACACGCCCCAAGGTGCCGTCCCGGCCGCGCCCGACGCCCCGTCCACCTGGCCCCTCCCGGCGCCGCAGGGCGTGCCCCCGGTGCCGTCGGCGCACCCCGCCGCCCCGGTGCCGCCCGGTCAGTGGCCCGCGCAGCCGCCGCAGGCGCCCGCCCAGCCGGCGGACGCGGGCGCGCAGCCCCAGCCCGCGGCGGCGCAGGACCAGCCGGCCGCCCCCGCCCAGCAGCCGCCGTTCCAGCCCCAGGCACCGCAGCCCGCGCCCGCCGCCTGGAATCCGCAGACCGCCCCGCAGGCCGGTTACGGTTTCCCCCAGCCCCCCGCGCAGCAGCCCGGTACCCCGCCCATGCCCGGCGCTCCCGCCGGTTACGGCTTCCCGCCGCCGGGTGCCGCCCCGACTCCCCCGGCCCCGCCCGCCGGTTACGGCTTCCCGCCCGCCGGTACCCCCGGCGCGGCGCACCCGCAGCCCGGGGCCGCCCCCGCACCCGGCCCGCAGGCCGGTTACGGTTTCCCCCAGCCGGGCGCCGCCCCGGCGTCGGCCCCCCAGCCCGGTGCGGCGGTCCCGCAGCAGCCCTCCGCGCAGCCCCAGCCCGGCACCCCGCCCGTGCCCGGCCCGCCGCAGGCCGGTTACGGCTTCCCGCAGCCGGGCGCCGCCCCGACTCCCCCGGCCCCGCCCGCCGGTTACGGCTTCCCCCAGCAGCCCCAGCAGCCCCAGCAGCCCGGCATCCCCCCGCAGCCGCAGCAGGGGCAGCAACCCGGTGTGCCGCAGCAGCCCGTCGATCCGCGTACCGGGGCCGCCTGGCCGCAGCCCATACAGCACGACCAGCGGCAGCCGACCAACCCCGGTGCGGCGCCCCTCGGTTACACCGCCGCCGTGGAGCTGTCCTCGGACCGGCTGCTCAACAGCAGGAAGCAGAAGGCGAAGAGCAGCCGCCCCGCGGCCGGCGGTTCGCGTTTCAAGCTGGGCGGGAAGAAGGAGGAGGCCGAGCGGCAGCGGAAGCTGGAGCTGATCCGCACGCCGGTGCTGTCCTGCTACCGCATCGCCGTCATCAGCCTCAAGGGCGGCGTCGGCAAGACGACCACGACCACCGCCCTCGGCGCCACCCTCGCCACCGAGCGGCAGGACAAGATCCTCGCGATCGACGCCAACCCGGACGCCGGTACGCTCGGCCGCCGGGTGCGGCGCGAGACCGGGGCCACCATCCGCGACCTCGTCCAGGCGATCCCGTACCTCAACTCGTACATGGACATCCGGCGGTTCACCTCCCAGGCGCCGTCCGGTCTGGAGATCATCGCCAACGACGTGGACCCGGCCGTGTCCACGACCTTCAACGACGAGGACTACCGGCGCGCGATCGACGTGCTCGGCAAGCAGTACCCGGTCATCCTCACCGACTCCGGTACGGGCCTGCTCTACAGCGCCATGCGCGGCGTGCTGGACCTCGCCGACCAGCTGATCATCATCTCCACGCCGTCCGTGGACGGTGCGAGCAGCGCCAGTACGACGCTGGACTGGCTGTCCGCGCACGGGTACGCGGACCTCGTCTCGCGGTCCCTCACCGTGATCTCCGGGGTGCGCGAGACCGGCAAGATGATCAAGGTCGACGACATCGTGGCGCACTTCCAGACCCGGTGCCGAGGCGTGATCGTCGTACCGTTCGACGAGCACCTGGCCGCGGGTGCGGAGGTCGACCTCGACATGATGCGGCCGAAGGTGCGGGAGGCGTACTTCAACCTCGCGGCGATGGTCGCCGAGGACTTCGTACGGCATCAGCAGTCGCACGGTCTGTGGACCTCCGACGGCAACCCTCCGCCGGTCGCCGCCCCGCCGCTGCCGGGCCAGGGCGCCCCCGGTCAGCCCTTCCCCGGCCAGCCCTTCCCCGGTCACTCCGTTCCGGGCCACCCCGCCCCCGGTCAGCCCATGCCCGGTCAGGCCGTCCCCGGCCAGCCGGGCCCGTACCCCCAGCAGCCGCAGCCCGGACAGCCCCCGGCGCAGCCCGGCCACCCGTACCCGCAGGTCCCGGGCCAGCCCTATCCGGCCCCGCCCGGACAGCAGCCGCCCCCGCAGCAGTAAGGGGCGTTCCGGCGTAGCAGGGGCGGGTCTCCCGGGTGACGGGAGGCCCGCCCCTGGCGCTGTTCGCGGCGGGTCAGCCCTCGTGGCCGACGACGGCCGTGACGCGGATCTCGACGCGCATGCCCGGTGCGCCGAGCGCCGCCACCCCGATCTGCGTCCAGATGGGCGCGCGCTCACCCATGCGCCGGCGGAACTGGTCGACCATGACCCGGTTGTGGTCCTCGCCGATGGAGTCCGTGGCGCTGGGGATGTGGAACGAGTCCACGGCGATGACGTCGCGCCAGGTGGCGCCCGCCTCGGCGAGGGTCCTCTCGACGTTGTCGAAGGCCCGGACGATCTCGTCCTCCAGGGACTCCGGGAAGTTCGTGTCGTCGTCCCATCCCCCCTGGCCCGAGATCTCGACACGGTCGCCGACGCGCACCGCCTGGCTGTAGTGCAGCAGGTCCAGGTGTTTCGGGCCGTAGCCGGGGGTGACGAAGAACTCCGGGGCGCGGGAGACGTCCGTGGTGGTGCCAGACATCGGGAAATCCTCTCGATTGACTTCACGTATGAAGTGAACATACCACGATTGACTTCATGCGTGAAGTTATGGGCGATTGGTAACCTGTCCGGATGAGCAGTGCCCCAGTCCCCGACGCCAGCGGTGCCCCACCCGGTGAACCCCAGTGGCTCACCGCGGACGAGAAGGAGGCCTGGACCGGCCTGATCTCACTCGTCCTGCTGCTGCCGGGACGGCTGGAGTCGCCGTTGCAGCGCGAGGCCGGCCTCACGCTCTTCGAGTACCTGACCCTCAGCCACATCTCCGAGACCCCGGAGCACCGGCTGCGCATGAGCGAGCTGGCGTACCTCGCGAACGGCTCGCTCTCCCGGCTGTCCAACGTCGTCAAGCGGTTCGAGGCGCGGGGGTGGGTCGAGCGGTACCCCGACCCCGACGACGGCCGCTTCACCATCGCCGCCCTGACCGACGCGGGCTACGAGGTCGTCGTCGCGGCCGCGCCGACCCACGTGCACGCGGTGCGCCGGCTGGTACTCGACCCGCTGACCGCCGCGGACCAGCGCGCCCTGGCCCGCATCGCCGCCAAGCTGCGGACACGGCCGGTCGACCTGGCCTAGGGAGCCGTCCGGCCGACCGGGCGGACCGGGCGGACCGGCGGTCCCTTCGGCCCCGGTCCGCGGGATCCACCGTCAGGCGTTGGCCAGGGACGCGTCAATGGTCTCGACCAATGAGCGGCACCATGCGCGTAAACTCCTTGTTTTCGCAGGCCACACGGGGTGCACGCGCCGTTGACGCTCGTAGCCGTCGCTGATAGACACACTCATCACTCATCTGATCAGCCCGTCCTTCCCGTCCGAGCGATGACGCGAGGTCAGCGACCATGGACACGAACGATCAGTACGGCGGTCACCACCGCACCCCGGGACGCACCCGGCTCGTCATGGCGGCCGGCGCCGCCGCGCTCACCCTCGGCGCCGGACTCGCCACCCCGGTACCGGATCAGGCGCGGGCGGCCGACGACGGCACCAAGGTGCTGACCGTCGCGGTGGCCCAGAGCGTCGACTCGCTCAGCCCGTTCCTGGCGGTACGGCTGCTCAGTACGAGCATCCACCGGCTCACCTACGAGTACCTGACGAACTACGACCCCGAGGACAACCACGTCGTCCCCGGTCTGGCCACCGCGTGGGAGTCGTCGCCGGACAAGCTGACCTGGACGTACACCATCCGTTCCGACTCCACCTGGTCGGACGGCAAGCAGGTCACCGCCGAGGACGCGGCCTGGACGTTCAACACGATGATGTCCGACCCGGGCGCCGCCACCGCCAACGGCAGCTTCGTCGCCAACTTCGAGAAGGTGACCGCGCCGAGCCCCACCGAGCTCGTCATCCGGCTGAAGAAGCCGCAGGCCACGATGACGGCGCTGGACGTGCCGATCGTGCCCAGGCACGTGTGGGAGAAGGTCGACGACTACGCGAAGTTCAACAACGACGAGGACTTCCCCGTCGTCGGCAACGGGCCGTTCGTCCTCACCGACTACAAGGCGGACAGCCATGTGCGGCTGAAGGCGAACAAGGACTTCTGGCGCGGGGCGCCCAAGTTCGACGAACTGGTCTTCCGCTACTACAAGGACCAGGACGCGGCGGTGTCGGCGCTGCGCAAGGGCGAGGTGTCGTTCGTCGCCGGGTCGCCCTCCCTGACGCCCGCGCAGGCGGACTCGCTGAAGGGCGAGGAGGACATCCACGTCAACGACGCCCCGGGCCGCCGCTTCTACGCCCTCGCCACCAACCCGGGCGCCAGGGCGAAAAACGGCGAGAAGATGGGTGACGGGCACCCCTCGCTGCTCGACCGGCGGGTGCGCAACGCGCTGTTCATGGCGGTGGACCGGAAGACCGTCATCGACAAGGTGTTCCAGGGGCACGCCGTGGAGGGGGCGGGGTACATCCCGCCCCGCTTCCCGCAGTACTTCTGGGAACCGTCGGCCGACCAGGAGCTGGCGTACGACCCGGCCGAGGCGGCCCGGCTGCTCGACCGGGCCGGTTACCGGAAGAACAGTGACGGCGACCGCGTCGGCAAGGACGGCAGGCCGCTCGACTACCGCGTGCTGTGCCACGCCACCGACCCGAACGACAAGGCGATCGGCCAGTATCTCGAGGAGTGGTGGGGCGACCTCGGCATCGGGGTCACGCTCGACTGCCTGGACAACGTGACCGACCCCTGGCTCGCCGGCGAGTACGACCTCGCCTTCGACGGCTGGTCGGTCAACCCGGACCCCGACTTCGTGCTGTCCATCCACACCTGCGCGGCGCTCCCGGCGACCCCGGAGGAGACCGGCGCGACCGACAACTTCATCTGCGACGAGACGTACGACGAGCTCTACGCCCGGCAGCTCGCCGAGTACGACCCCGGCAAGCGGGCGGACATCGTCAAGCGGATGGAGTCGCGGCTGTACGACCTCGGGTACATGAACGTCATGGCGTATCCGAACGCGGTCGAGGCGTACCGCACGGACCACATCGAGTCGATCACCACCATGCCGGCGAAGGCGGGCAACATCTACGGCCAGGACGGCTACTGGAGCTGGTGGTCGGCGGTGCCGGCGGCGGACTCCGGAGACGGGGACGGCGGTCCGTCGTCGACGGGCGTGGTCGTCGGGATCGTCGCGGGTGTCGTCGTCCTCACGGGGCTGGGGGCGTTCGCCGCGCTGCGGCGACGGGCCACGGCCGAGGACCGCGAGTAGGCGGCGGACGGGAATCCATGACCTCCGACGCGACATCCGCATCCGCGTCCGCGGGCGGGAGCACGGGGGCCGCCGCCGGTCCGGTGGAGGACGGGCCGGCGACCGGCCGCGGGCCCCGCGGCGGCCGTGCCGCCACCGTCCGTCCGCGGTACGTGGCGGGCAAAGTGGCCGGCGCGGCCGTGTCCCTCCTCGCCGTCCTCGTCACCGGCTTCTTCCTGTTCCGGCTGATCCCCGGCGACCCGGTGAAGTTCATGACCGGGGGACGGCAGGTCTCGGCCGAGCAACTGGCGGCGTACCGGGAGCAGTTCGGGCTGGACCTGCCGCTGTGGCAGCAGTTCACCGACTACTGCGGCAAGGCGCTCACCGGCGATCTGGGCACGTCGTACCAGTTCAACGCGCCCGTGGTCGACAAGCTCACGGAGGCGCTGCCGAACACGCTGCTGCTCACCGGCACCGCCTTCGTGCTGTACACGGTGCTCGGCATCGTCCTCGGCACCCGGGCGGCGTGGCGGCACGGGCGGTTCGCGGACCGGTTCCACACCGGGCTGGCGCTGACGTTGTACTCCCTGCCGTCCTTCTGGCTGGGGCTGCTGCTCATCGTCACGCTGTCGGTCGGCGTCGGCCCGCTGCCGGGGCTGTTCCCGACCGGTGGCATGGAGTCGGGCGGTGAGGAGGGCCTCGCGTACGTCGTGGACGTGGCGCACCACCTCGTGCTGCCGGTGGTGACGCTGGTGGCCGTGGAGTACGGGCAGACGCTGCTGGTGACGCGGTCGGCGCTGCTGGACGAGATGGGCGGCGACTACCTGACCACCGCGCGGGCCAAAGGGCTGCGCGACGACCTCGTACGGCGCCGGCACGCCGTGCCCAACGCGCTGCTGCCGACCGTGACGCTGATCTTCATCAACCTCGGGCGGACGGTGGGCGGAGTGATCCTGGTGGAGACGGTCTTCTCCTGGCCCGGGCTCGGCGGGCTGTTCTACCAGGCGCTGAGCGTGCCCGATCTGCCGCTGGTGCAGGGCCTGTTCCTCGTGTTCGCCGCCGCGGTGATCCTGATGAACACGCTCGCCGATCTGATCTATCCGCTGTTCGATCCCCGGGTGGGCCGATGACGACCGAGAAGACCCCGGCCGCGCGCCCGCGCGCCCTGGCGTGGCAACGGCGCCGGGCCTCGGCCGCGCGGTTCTGGCGGCGGTACCGCACGCACCGGGCCGGTGTCCTCGGCCTGGTGACGCTCGCGCTGTTCGTGCTGCTCGCCGTGGCCGCTCCGCTGCTCGTCGGCTCCGAGGTGACCGACGTGACCGACGCGCCGGGCAGCCCGCTGGAGAGCCCGAGCGGCGAACTCCCCTTCGGTGCCGACCGGTTCGGGCGGAACCTGCTCGGCCTGGTGATCTGGGGGGCGCGGGTGTCGCTGCTGGTGGGGTTGCTCGCGGCCGTGCTGTCGGTGGCGATCGGCACGGTGGTCGGGGTGACGGCGGGGCACTTCCGGGGCTGGTACGCGACGGTGATGATGCGGATCACCGACTGGTTCCTGGTGATGCCGACGCTGGTGCTGGCGATCGCGCTGGCCACGGTGATGTCCCGCTCGCTGCTGACGACCGTCGTGGCGATCGGGGTGACGACCTGGCCGACGACGGCCCGGCTGGTACGGGCGCAGACGCTGGCGGTGGAGGCCCGGCCGTACATCGAGCGGGCGCGGGCGCTCGGCGGCGGGCATCGGCACGTCATGTCCCGGCACGTGCTGCCCCATGTGATGCCGCTGGTGCTGGCGCAGACGACGCTGATCATCTCCTCGGCGATCCTGGCGGAGGCGACGCTGGCGTTCCTGGGGCTCGGTGATCCGACGGTGGTGTCGTGGGGCGGGCTGCTGCAGGACGCCCGGGAGGCGGGGGCGGTCAGCGCCGGGCACTGGTGGTACCTGGTGCCGCCGGGCGTCGCCATCGCCGTGGTGGCGCTGGCGTTCACGCTGTGCGGGCGGGCCGTGGAGTCCGTCCTCAACCCCAGGCTGGGGGTGTCCCGTTGAGCCTGCTCGACGTCAGGGGACTGACGGTCGCGTACGCGGGCGGGGCGGCCGCCGTGCGCGGGGTGGACCTGCGGCTGGAGGCGGGCCGCAAGCTGGGGATCGCCGGGGAGTCGGGCTGCGGCAAGTCCACCCTGGCGCTGGCACTGCTGCGGCTGCTGCCGGCGGGGACCCGGGTGGGCGGCGAGGTCCTGCTGGACGGCGAGGACGTACTGGCCATGAAGTGGGGCCGGGTCCGGGCGGTCCGCTGGGCCGGGGCGTCCCTCGTGTTCCAGGGGGCGATGCACTCCCTCAACCCCGTGCGGCGCGTCGGCGACCAGATCGCCGAGCCGGTCCTGCTGCACCGGAAGGCCACCGCGGCGGGGGCGCGGAGGAGGGCCGGGGAACTGCTGGGGCAGGTCGGTCTGCCGGCCGCCCGCGCGACGGCCTACCCGCACGAGCTGTCCGGCGGTCAGCGGCAGCGCGTCATGATCGCCATGGCGCTGGCCTGCGATCCGCGGCTGATCATCGCCGACGAGCCGACGACCGCGCTGGACGTGATGGTCCAGGCACAGATCCTGCGGCTGATCGAGCGGCTGGTCGCGGACCAGGACGTCGGACTGATCATGATCAGCCACGATCTGGCGGTCCTCGCCGGAACGTGCGACCGGCTCGCGGTGATGTACGCGGGCCGGATCGTCGAGGAGGGCCCGGCGAGGCAGGTGTACGAGGCCGCCCGCCATCCGTACGCCCGGGCGCTGTCGGCCGCGTTCCCGCGCATCGGCGACCCGGCGGCACGCTTCGCGCCGCGCGGTCTGCCGGGCGATCCGCCGGACCCGGCGGCGCTGCCGTCGGGCTGCGCGTTCCGCCCGCGGTGCCCGGTGGTGCTGGACTCCTGCGCCACGGAGGACCCACCGCTCCTGGCGGCGGGCACTGACCGGTGGGCGGCGTGCGTGCGGGTCGCTCCGGGAGGCACGACGCCCGGTGGACCGGACTCCCCTCGGGAAGAGAGGCCCCCTACCCCATGACCACTTCCTCCCCCCTCCTCGGCGCCGAGGGCGTGCACGTCACCTTTCCGGGCCGGCACGGCGCCCCGGACGCCCGGGCCGTGGACGGTGTCCACCTGGACGTCCGTCCCGGTGAGATCGTCGCCCTGGTCGGCGAGTCGGGCTGCGGCAAGACGACGCTGGCCCGCGCCCTGCTGGGTCTGGTCGAGCCGACCGCGGGCCGGGTCACCTTCGACGGGCGGCCACTGGAGTACTCGGGCCGCTCCCTGAAGGCGTACCGCAGGCGCGTGCAGCTGGTGCCGCAGGACCCGAGCGGCTCGCTCAATCCGCGGCACACGGTGTACGACGCGGTGGCCGAGGGGCTGCGCATCCACGGCCACGGCGGTGACGAGCGGGCCGCGGTCGCCGGTGCCCTGGCCCTGGCCGGGCTGCGCCCGCCGGAACACTTCTTCCCGCGCTACCCGCACGAACTGTCCGGCGGTCAGCGGCAGCGCGTGATCATCGCGGGCGCGCTGGTGCTGGAGCCCGAACTCCTCGTCGCCGACGAACCGGTGGCCTCCCTCGACGCGTCGGTACGCGGGGGGATCCTCGCCCTGCTGCTGCGGCTGCGCGCCGAGCTGGGCCTGTCCGCGCTGGTCGTCACGCACGATCTGGGGCTCGCCTGGAACATCGCCGACCGGGTCGCGGTGATGTACCTGGGCCGGATCGTGGAGACCGGGCCGGTGGAGCGGGTCCTGACGGCCCCCCGGCATCCGTACACCCGGGCCCTGCTGTCGGTCCTCCCCGAGGCGCCGGGCGAGCCGGTGGTCCTCACGGGCGAGCCCCCGGACCCGTCCCGCGTCCCGTCCGGGTGCCGGTTCCACGCCCGCTGCCAGGTCCTGGCGGGCGGCGAGGCGGACCGGGCGGGGGTGGCGGAGGCGTGCCGGGGCCGTGACCCGGGGATCCTCGACGGGGGCGGCGCGGCCCAGGTCGCGTGCCACTGGGCGCACGCCGGGAGGAGCTGACCGGTTACGGCTTCCCGGCCGCGGCCACGAGGGCCTTGCAGCGCTCGACGTCCTCGGCCATCTGCTCCAGCAGCGCCTCCAGCGTGTCGAACTTCGCCTGGCCGCGTACGAAGGCCAGGAAGTCGACGGCGACGTGGAGCCCGTACAGGTCGAGGCCGACGCGGTCGATGGCGTACGCCTCGACCGTGCGCTCGGTGCCGTCGAACTGGGGGTTGGTGCCGACGGAGATCGCGGCCGGCATGGCCTCGCCCTGGGCGTGCAGCCAGCCGGCGTAGACGCCGTCGGCGGGGATCGCGGTGTGCGGGAGGGTCTCGACGTTGGCCGTGGGGAAGCCCAGGTCGCGGCCGCGCTGGGCGCCCCGGACGACGACGCCCTCCACCCGGTGCGGGCGGCCGAGGATCTCGGCGGCGCCCCCGACCTCGCCCTCGGCGACCAGGCGGCGGGTGAGCGTGGAGGAGAACGGCTCGCCGCCGCCCGCCTCACCGGACACGTACAGGTCGACGACCTCGACGTCGAAGTCGTAGACCCGGCCCTGCTCGGCGAGGAACTCCACGTTGCCCGCGGCCCGGTGGCCGAAGCGGAAGTTGGGGCCCTCGACGACCGCCTTGGCGTGCAGCTTGTCGACCAGCACCTTGACCACGAAGTCGGCGGCGGACAGCTTCGAGAACTCGGTGGTGAAGGGGAGGATCAGGACCGCGTCGACGCCGAGCTCCGCCATGAGTTCGGCGCGCCGGTGGTGCGGGGCGAGCAGCGGAGGATGGCTGCCGGGGCGGACGACCTCGCTGGGGTGCGGGTCGAAGGTGACGACGACGGCGGGGACGCCGAGGTCCCGGGCGCGGTCCACGGCATGCCGGATGATCAGCTGGTGCCCGCGGTGGACTCCGTCGTAGGAGCCGATGGTGACGACGCTGCGCCCCCAGTCCTGGGGGATGTCCTCCAAGCCACGCCAGCGCTGCACTGTGACTGCTCCTTGTCGAAACCTCGTCGGACGAACCCGAGTCCGCGGACTTCTCCGCGCAGCTCTAAGGGTGCCATGCCGTCCGCCGGGGGCCCGCATCGGCATGGGGACTGTGTGACGGGGTGCACGTGCCGGCCGGGGTCAGGCGGGGACGCCCGCGCCGGCCGGGTCCTCGACCGTCCGGCGGGTGGCGGGCCCGACGAGCACGGCCCACTCGCCCGGGGCGTCCGCCAGCCAGCCGGCCAGGGCGGCGGCGAAGCCCGGCACGTGACGGCCCAGGTCGGCCAGGCAGCGGTCGAAGCGGGCGGCGCCCTCCGTGGTGCGGGCGAGGAGCAGCCCGGTGCGGTGGACGAGGACGCGCGGCTCGGGGCCGGTGTTCCGGGCCGCGGCGCGCAGCACCGCCTCCAGGACGGCGGGGTCGGACTCGTGGGCGAGCAGGGTGTCGAGCAGTTCGCGGCGCAGTGGGCGGGAGGCCGGTGTGCCGGGTCCGGCGAGGACGCCGGCGAGGGCCACCCGGAGTGGTTGCGGGCCGCCGTCGAGCAGTCCGGTGAGCAGGGGCCGCAGTGCGGTACGGGCGGCAGGGCCCCCCTCCAGCCGCCCGTCGGCGTACGCGGCCACGTGTCCGGTCAGCTCCGGCCGCCGCCGCACCGTCTCCCGGACGAGTGCGGCGACCGGGCGGGCCAGGGCGGGTGGGGCGGCGTCGGCGAGGACGCGGAACGCCTCGTCCGCGCCGGCTCCGCCGAGCCTGGCCCGGAAGGCGTCGAGGACGGGCTCCGGGTGGGTGTCGAGGGCGGGGACGAGCGCGCTCGGCGGGAGGTGGGGGTCGCCGGCCGCGAAGCGCTCCAGGGCCCGCGGGAGGTGGCGCTCCCTGCTGTTCGGGTCGCGCACGAGGAGGGCGAGGGCGCCGCCGTGCAGCTCGCGGTCGGCGGTGCGGACGAGGACGGCGAGCGCCGCGTACCGCAGCAGGGTGCGGTCGGTGTCGTCGCGCGCGTACGGCGCGACCCGCAGTCCGTGGGTGACGGCCGTGGCCCGGCGCGCGGGCCGTCCGTCCTTCGCCCACCGGTCGACGGCCCTGCACATCACGGCGGGCTCCTCCCGCGCCAGCACGGTGAGCAGCTGGTCGGCCCGCCGGTGCGCGCTGTCGGCGAGCGCCTCCGTCAACGCGTCCGGGGCCGCGTGCCGGTGGGTGTGCAGGAGCGCCTGCGCGGCGGTCGCCACGGTGGCGTGCGGGGTGGCGGGCAGCGGCCGCTCGTCCTCGAACCAGCGGATCAGGTACGGCAGTACGGCGACGGGGTCGGCGGTGAGCAGCCGGGCGGCAGCGTCGAGGAAACGGGGTTCGTTCCCGCGCGGGGGGCCGTCGGCGTGGACGAGCCGGCGCAGCAGTGCGCACCGCGTCTCCAGCGGCAGCCGGAGCGCGGTCCAGAAGGCGGGCCCCAGCTCCGGCGGCACGCTGTACCGCTGCTCCCGCCAGGCCACGAGACGGTCGGCCAGCAGCCGCAGCACGTCCGTGTACGGCGTCGCGTCGGCCACGCGTGTGAGGGTTCCGCCGAGCAGGCGTGCGGGCCACCAGGATCCCGGAGCGGCGTCGAGGGCGTGCACCAGGTCCGTGAGCCGTGAGGAGAGCCGCCGGCTCCCGTACCGCCGCCCGAGGAACAGCAGGGCCTCGACGACGACACCGATGCGGTGGTGCGGGACGGGGGCGGCGGCCGGAAGGGCGGCGGCCTCGGTGTCGGGGGCCGCCCGACGGCCGGCCGGTGGGAGACGGAGGCCGTCCACGGACCGCGACCGCGCACCGGCCTCGACGGCGGGCAGTGACGCGCGTCCGACGGCGGCGTCACCGGCGGCCACGTCACCATCGGCCACACCACCGGCGGCCGCATCGTCATCGGCCGCACCACCGACGGCCGCATCGGCGTCGGTCACGAGCCCCGGATCGGCCACCGCACCGCCGCGGTGGAAGGACCACGTCGGAAGAAGGCTGTCGTCGGCGGGCCGGTATTCGGCGTCGGCGACGGCCCAGGGGTCGGGACCGACCACGGTCCAGGGGTCGAAGGCGACAGCGGGCAGTGCACGGCGGTGGGGGGGGGGGGGCCGCCCCCCCCCCCCCCCGGGGGCGTGAAACAACCCCGCACCCCCGGGACCCGAGACGGGCCCCGGGCCCCCCCCGGGGCCCGGCGCCCGACCAC
>NZ_JBIRYZ010000030.1:14678-51153 GCF_044390325.1 Streptomyces sp. NPDC018964 | reverse complement strand
GGTTTTGGGGGGCCGGCGCCGCCCCGGGGGGGGGCCCCCCCCCGGGCCCGGGGGCGGAGGGCGCCCGGGGGCCGGGCCGGGGGGTCGGCGGCAGGACCGGTCCTGCCGCCGACCGGCGGAAGGAGAACCTCAGCGGCACCCCGGTCACCGGAAGCGGCAGCGGGCCCGGCCCGGTGGCCGGACGACGTACAGCCCTCCCCAGAAGCACCCCCGTCACCGGAGACAGCCCGGGCGGCCGGCACGGTGGGGCACCCATCGGCCACGCCGGTCCTGCCGCCGGACGACACGCAGCCCTCCCCGGCAGCACCCCCGTCACCGGAAGCGGCGGTGGGCCCGGGCCGGTGGGTGGGTGGTGTGCAGTCGTTCTCGGCGGCAGCGGGCCGCGGGGGGTGGGCGGCCGGGGTGGTGTGGACCAGGGCGCGCAGGGCGCCGTCCACGTCGAGGTGGGTGCCGTGGAGCCAGTCGGCCAGCTCCTCGTCCGCGAACCGGTAGCCGGTCGTCCCGGCCGGGACGAGGAGCCCCTCGGCGAGCACGGCCGAGGCCCAGCCGGTGCCCCCGCCGAGCCGGCCGGGGGCGGCTCCCCGGGGGAACACCGCGTCGAACGTCTCCCGGTCCAGCCGGCCCGTGCCGAGGCTGCGCCGGGCGGCCTCGTGCACCTGCCCGGCGACCTTGGCGGCGAGCCGGCGTACGGCGGTGCCGCGGATGCCGTTCCCGTCGGCGAGGCGGACGGCGATCCGCAGGCACACCAGGTCCAGGTGGGCCGAGAAGACCTCGTCGCGGCCGACGGGGGTGTCGAAGGCGTCGGCGGCGGCACCGGTGAGGGCGGACCGGAGGTCCGCGAGCATCCGCAGGGTCAGGGGGTGGCGGGCGTCGGTGTCGGCGACCGCGCCCTCGGGGATGCCGTGACGGACACGCGCCTCGTGGGCCTCCTCGGCGGTGAGGTCGCCGAGGGCCACGCAGGCGGGGAGCCCGTCGGGGCGGGACGCGCCGGCGTGCAGCAGCTCTTCCGGGAACCCCGCCTCCTCCCAGTGCTCCGCGCGGCACGCCACCACCAGCCGGGCTCCCGTCGTCCGCAGCCACCGCGCGGTCCCGGCGGTCCACTCGGCCGGCCTGTCGAGCGTGATCTCCTCCGGGCCGTCGAGGAGCAGCAGCAGGGGCCGGCCGGCGGTGCGGGCGAACCCGGCCAGGTGCTCCGGGCTCACGTCGCCGAGGGCGTCCGGGCCGGCCGGGAACGGGGCGCGGGAGGCGGCGACGACGACGGCGGCCCGGTCCAGTGCCCGGCGGGCGGCGTCCGCGACCGAGTCGTCGCCCGCGTCCAGGTCGGCACCGCGCAGCCGGAGCGTGGGCCGGCCCGCGCGGTGGCGGCGGGCGGCGAGCGCCGCGAGTTGCGTCGTACGACCGCTGCCGGGCGGCCCGACCAGGCCCAGCACCGCGGCCTCACCCCGCTCGAACGCGGCGAACTCCGCGAGGACGGCGGGCCGTACGACGGGCTCCACGGCGCCGGGCGCCCCGCCCCGTCCGGCCGGGGGGAACCCCGCGCCCGCGGCGGACCGGCCGGCGGGCCCCACGGCGCCGGCCGTCCCGTCCCCTCCGGCCGAGGCGGCCGTGAGCCGCACCAGCCCGGCGAGGTTGAGGTCGGCTCCGTGGGCCGGGACCGTCGCCGCGTTCTCGGCGAGCAGCTCGGCGAGCGGCCCTCCGATGGCGGCGGGGGGAGGCAGCGGTACGGCGAAGCTCCCGTCGCGGCCGTCCGCGCGGAGCGCGGTGCCGAGGACGCCGAGCACGGCGTTGGTGGCGGCGTCGAGCACCGGGCCGCCGGCTGTGCCGCCGCCGAACCGCAGCGCGTCCCGGCCCGCGGTGCCGACCGCCAGCTCCAGGGCGGTGCCGAGGGGGTACGCGCGGTCGGTGGCGGTGTAGGTCACGGCGCTCGTCCCCAGGACGCGCGCCTCGCGCCAGCCTCCGGCGGCGATCCGCACATAGGTGCCGGGCCGGACGGTGCGCCGCGCGGTGACCGGCAGCGGGGCGACGCCGAGCCCTTCGCCGCGGACCAGGGCCAGGCCGAGCGCGGGCAGCGGGGTCACCGCGTCCGCGGTCACCACGCACCGGCGGTCGCCCGCCGCGCGCAGCACGATGCGGGGCAGGCCGTCGACCGCCTCGTGGCTGGTGAGCACCGTGCCGTGGTGATCGGCCACGAAGCCGGTTCCGCGCGGCCGGCCGGCGAGGTCGTACAGGCGGACCAGGACATCGGACGGGCCCTGGGCCCCGCCCGGCATGTCCCGTCCGTCACGGGGTTCGTAGGGGGACGGCATCGTCGAAGCCTCCCGTCGCGCATCCGTGCCCTTCGCTGCGACAGTAGGGCCAAGATGATCACCGGGACAGATCACCCGGTGAACGCGCCCCCTTCCGCTCCCCCGCTTCACTCCGAGCGCCCGCACGTGCGGGTGAACAGGAGGGGGTGGGTGGATACACCCTAGGGGTGGGGGAACCGAGGGGGGCCGTGGAGCGGCGTCACGTCCGTCCCCGTGACGCCGCTCCACGGACGGGTCCGCGGAAGCGGTCAGCCGAAGACGGCCAGGCTCCTGGCCTTGCCCCGCTGCTCCTCGACGAGCGCCAGGAACCGGCCCTCGGGGCCGAACACGGCCACGGCTCCGGAGCCGGCGTACTCCTCGGGCATCTCGAGCCGTACCCCGTTGGTGAGCAGCCTGGCCCGCCGGTCGTCGACGTCCCAGCGCGGGAACGCGGCCGTGGCGGCCTCGGCGACCGGCATCACCGTCAGCTCCTGCTGGAGCTGGTCCAGCGTCCTCGCGGAGTCCAGTTTGTACGGGCCGACGCGGGTGCGGCGCAGCGCGGTGAGGTGCCCGCCGACGCCCAGTCCCGCGCCCAGGTCGCGGGCGAGGGCGCGGATGTAGGTGCCGGAGGAACAGACGACCGACACCACGAGGTCCAGCACCGGGGTGCCGTCCTCGGCGACCGCCTCCCGCACGTCGTACACGGAGAACGAGGAGACGGTGACCGGCCGGGCGGGGATGTCGAACTCCTCGCCCTCCCGGGCCCGCTTGTAGGAGCGCACCCCGTTGATCTTGATGGCGCTGACCCTGGACGGCACCTGCATGATGTCGCCGGTCAGCTCGGCGACGCCGGCGTCGACGGCCTCGCGGGTGACCCCGGAGGCGTCGGTGGAGGAGGTGATCTCCCCCTCGGCGTCGTCGGTGAGCGTGTTCTGCCCGAGCCGGATCGTGCCGAGGTACTCCTTCTCGGTCAGCGCGAGGTGGCCGAGGAGCTTGGTCGCCCGCTCGACGCCGAGGACGAGGACGCCCGTCGCCATCGGGTCGAGGGTGCCGGCGTGGCCGACGCGCCGGGTGCGCGCGATGCCGCGCATCTTGGCGACCACGTCGTGCGAAGTGAAGCCCGACGGCTTGTCGACGATGACAAGGCCGTCGGGCGTGGTGTGCTTCTGTGTCATTCGGCGGTGTCGTCCGTCTCGTCGTCGCCCGGCTTGCGGTACGGGTCGGCCTCGCCGGCGTACGCGGCGCCCGCGGACGCCTCGCGCACCTTGGCGTCGGACTGGCGCGCCTTGTCGAGGAGGTCCTCGATGGTGCGGGCCGTGTCCGGGAGCGCGTCCATGACGAAGGACAGGGTCGGCGTGAACTTCACGCCCGCCGCCCGGCCCACCTCGGAGCGCAGGACGCCCTTGGCGCTCTCCAGGCCCGCCGCGGCGGCCTTGCGCTCCTCGTCGTCCCCGTACACCGTGTAGAAGACGGTCGCCTCCCTGAGGTCACCCGTGACCCGGGTGTCCGTGATGGTGACGTGCGAGCCGAGCCGCGGGTCCTTGATCCCGCGCTGCAGCTTCTGGGCCACCACCTCTCGGATGAGGTCCGCCAGCCTTTTCGCCCGCGCGTTGTCGGCCACTGGTCCGTCTCCCGTTCTTTCCTGTCTGCGTGTCTGTGGCTGTGGTCGTCAGTCGTCTTCGCCGTGGAAGCGCCGCCTGACGGACAGCAGCTCCACCTCGGGGCGCCCGGCGACCAGCCGCTCGCACCGGTCCAGTACGTCGCTCAGGTGCCCCGCGTCGCCGGACACCATGGCCAGGCCGATGACCGCCCTGCGATGGAGGTTCATGTGGTCCACCTCGGCCGCGCTCACCGCGTACTTGCGCTGGAGCTCGGCGACGATCGGGCGGACGACGGAGCGCTTCTCCTTCAGCGAATGTACGTCGCCGAGGAGGAGGTCGAAGGACAGCGTCCCCACATACATGTGTGCAACCGGTTCACCCGCCGGTCCGGGATCGATGGCCCCGCCATCCGTGGTGGGCAGGGACATCAGAACCGTACATCGAAGGGGGTGGGGCGATCGACGGATATTGCGCTCCGCCGGCCGCTCCACCGGTCACCGCGCCGCGCGCACGCGCGCCGGCCGGCGGGACCCGGGTGGGTCCCGCCGGCCGGTACGCACCGTGGGGTGTTACGCCCGCGGCTTCTCGCGCATCTCGTACGTCGCGATGACGTCGTCGACCTTGATGTCGTTGAAGTTCCCGAGGTTGATACCGCCCTCGAAGCCTTCGCGGATCTCGGTGACGTCGTCCTTGAAGCGACGCAGACCCTCGATGTTGAGGTTCTCCGCGATGACCTTGCCATCGCGCAGCAGGCGCGCCTTGGTGTTGCGCCTGACCTCGCCGGAGCGGATGAGCACACCCGCGATGTTGCCCAGCTTGGACGAGCGGAAGACCTCGCGGATCTCCGCCGTGCCGAGCTCGACCTCTTCGTACTCCGGCTTGAGCATGCCCTTGAGGGCCGCCTCGATCTCCTCGATCGCCTGGTAGATGACCGAGTAGTACCGGACGTCCACGCCTTCGCGCTCGGCCATCTGCTGTGCCCGCCCGGCGGCGCGCACGTTGAAGCCGATCACGATGGCGTCGGAGCCCATCGCCAGGTCGATGTCGGACTCCGTGACCGCACCGACGCCGCGGTGCAGGACGCGGATGTCGACCTCTTCGCCGACGTCCAGCTGGAGCAGGGAGGACTCGAGCGCCTCGACGGATCCGGAAGCGTCACCCTTGATGATCAGGTTCAGCTGCTGGACCTCGCCGGCCTTGAGCACCTTGTCCAGGTCCTCGAGGGACACGCGGCGCGTGCGCTTGGCGAACGCGGCGTTGCGCTCACGGGCGGCGCGCTTCTCGGCGATCTGACGGGCCGTACGGTCCTCGTCGACGACGATGAAGTTGTCGCCCGCACCCGGGACGTTGGTCAGGCCCAGGACCTGGACCGGCGTCGACGGGCCCGCCTCGGCGACGTTGTTGCCGTTGTCGTCGAGCATGGCGCGCACGCGGCCGTAGGCGTCGCCCACCACCATCGTGTCGCCGACCCGCAGGGTGCCTCGCTGGACGAGGACGGTCGCCACGGCACCGCGGCCGCGGTCGAGCCGGGACTCGATCGAGATGCCCTGCGCGTCCTGCGTGGGGTTGGCCCGCAGGTCGAGCGAGGCGTCCGCGGTGAGGATGACGGCCTCGAGGAGGCTGTCGATGTGCAGACCCTGCTTGGCGGAGATGTCGACGAACATGGTGTCGCCGCCGTACTCCTCGGCCACCAGGCCGTACTCGGTCAGCTGACCGCGCACCTTGGTCGGGTCGGCGCCCTCGACGTCGATCTTGTTGACCGCGACGACGATCGGGACGTCGGCCGCCTTGGCGTGGTTGAGCGCCTCGACCGTCTGCGGCATGACGCCGTCGTTGGCCGCGACGACCAGGATCGCGATGTCGGTCGACTTCGCACCGCGGGCACGCATGGCGGTGAACGCCTCGTGACCCGGGGTGTCGATGAAGGTGATCTTGCGATCCTCTTCGTTGACCTCGGTCGTGACCTGGTAGGCACCGATGTGCTGGGTGATGCCGCCGGCCTCGCCCGCGATGACGTTCGTCTTGCGGATGGCGTCGAGGAGGCGGGTCTTACCGTGGTCGACGTGACCCATGACGGTGACGACCGGCGGGCGGACCACCAGGTCCTCCTCGTCGCCCTCGTCCTCGCCGAACTCCAGGTCGAAGGACTCGAGCAGCTCGCGGTCCTCCTCCTCCGGGCTGACGATCTGAACGGTGTAGTTCATCTCGTCCGCGAGGAGCTGGAGCGTCTCGTCGGAGACGGACTGGGTCGCGGTGACCATCTCGCCGAGGTTCATCATGACCGCGACGAGCGACGCCGGGTTGGCGTTGATCTTCTCCGCGAAGTCGGTGAGCGAGGCACCGCGCGACAGGCGAATGGTCTCGCCGCTGCCGCGGGGCAGCATCACGCCGCCGACCGACGGGGCCTGCATGGCCTCGTACTCCTGGCGCCTCTGCCGCTTCGACTTGCGGCCACGACGCGCGGGACCGCCGGGACGGCCGAAGGCGCCCTGCGTGCCACCGCGGCCACCGGGACCGCCGGGACGGCCGCCGAAGCCGGGACGGCCACCGCCGCCGCCGAAGCCGCCGCCACCGCCGCCGGGACGGCCGGCGAAGCCGCCGCCGGTACCGGGACGACCGGCACCGCCGCCGCCACCCGGACGGCCGGCGAAGCCGCCGCCACCGGGACGACCGCCGCCGCCGGGACGACCCGCACCGCCCGGACCGCGGCCGCCGGGGCCGGGACGCGGGCCGGCAGCGGGACGCTGCGGCATCATGCCGGGGTTCGGACGCGGACCGCCGGGGCCGCCACCGGGACGGGGACCGCCCTGCGGACGCGGCATCGAGCCCGGGGTCGGGCGCTGCCCGCCCGGAGCCTGCGGACGCGGACCGCCGCCCTGGGCACCGGGGGCCTGCGGACGGGGACCGGCACCGCCGGCACCGCCGGGACCACCCGGACCGGGACGCGCGCCCTGCGGGCGCGGAGCCTGCGGGCGGGCCATGCCGGTGGAGCCACCGGAGGTGAAGGGGTTGTTACCGGGACGCGGACCGGCCGGGCGGGCGCCCGGACGCGGTGCGCCGCCACCGGGACGCTGACCCTGACCGGCCGGACGGCCCTGGCCGCCCTGACCCTGACCACCCTGACCGGCGGGACGACCGCCGGGCTTGGGGGCACCGGGACGCGCGCCGCCGGGCTTCGGGCCGGACGGAGCCGGGGCCGCCGCGGGCGGGGCCTGGAACTCCGGGGCCGCCGGAGCCGGACGCGGCGCGGGGCGCGGGCCCGGCGTCGGACGCGGACCGGGGGTCGCCGGCGCGGGCGCGGCCGGGGCCGCCGGCGGCTGGGCCGCGGCGGGCCTGGGGGCTGCCGGCGGCTTCGGGGCGGCCGGACCCGGACGGGCCGCCTGCGCCGGGGACGGCGCGGCGGGCCTGGGGGCCGCCTTGCGGGGCGCGCCGGGCTTCGCGGCGGACTTGCCGTTGCCCCCGCCCTGCTGGAAGGCGTCGGTCAGCTTGCGTACTACGGGCGCTTCGATGGTCGAAGACGCCGAACGGACGAATTCACCGAGTTCCTGGAGCTTGGCCATGACGACCTTGCTCTCCACACCGAACTCCTTGGCGAGTTCGTAGACCCGGACCTTAGCCACTTCGCTCCTTTGAGGTCCGGGTTGCGTCCGGACCGTCGCTAGTTCATGGGCGTACTCATCGCGTACTCATCGAGTGCTCATCGCAATCTCGACCTGCTTTCGACTCGCGAGGTACCAGACCGCACGGGGACTTCCGCGCGGCATGTTCTTACGTGTTGCCTGCCCAGTCGGCCGTCAGCCGCTGCTCAGCAACTTTGTGCCTGCTCGACGTAGAGGCGCAACGCCTTTACGTCGAGCGGTCCCGGGACGCGGAGCGCCCGTGGGAACGCCCTGCGGCGCACCGCCTGGTCGAGACAGACCGGGGCGGGGTGCACGTACGCGCCCCGACCGGGCAGCGTACCGCGAGGATCGGGGACGCACGCGTCCTCGATCACCACGATCCGCAGCAGCTCGCTCTTGACCGCTCGCTCCCGGCACCCCACGCAGGTGCGCTCGGGGCGTACGCCAGCACGTGTCCGGCCAGACACTCCTCAGTCTACCTCCCCGCGCCGACCTCACCCCTTTGGGGCAAGAATCGAACACTTGCCGCGCGCAAAGCTGTCGTGATCTCAGCGCCCTGCTGCCTGGATCTATTCCCCGGCCTGTTCCGTGTCCGGCCGGATGTCGATCCGCCAGCCGGTCAGCCGGGCGGCGAGACGGGCGTTCTGCCCCTCCTTGCCGATCGCCAGGGACAGCTGGTAGTCCGGCACGGTCACGCGGGCCGAGCGGGCCGCCATGTCGACGATCTCCACCTTGGAGACCCGGGCCGGCGACAGCGCGTTCGCCACCATCTCGGCCGGGTCGTCGGACCAGTCGACGATGTCGATCTTCTCGCCGTTCAGCTCGCCCATGACGTTGCGCACCCGGCCGCCCATGGGGCCGATGCAGGCGCCCTTGGCGTTCAGGCCCGAGCGGGTGGAGCGTACGGCGATCTTGGTGCGGTGGCCGGCCTCGCGGGCGATCGCGGAGATCTCGACGGACCCGTCGGCGATCTCCGGCACCTCCAGGGCGAAGAGCTTCTTCACCAGGTTGGGGTGCGTGCGCGACAGGGTGACGGACGGGCCGCGCATCCCCTTGGCCACCCGGACGACGTAGCTGCGCAGCCGCATGCCGTGCGGATAGGTCTCGCCGGGCACCTGCTCCTGCACCGGCAGGATGGCCTCCAGCTTGCCGATGTCGACCAGCACGTTCTTCGGGTCGCGGCCCTGCTGGACCACGCCGGTGACGATGTCGCCCTCACGGCCGGCGTACTCGCCGAGCGTCGCGTCGTCCTCGGCGTCGCGCAGGCGCTGCAGGATGACCTGCTTGGCCGTGGTGGCGGCGATACGGCCGAAGCCGGACGGGGTGTCGTCGAACGCGCGGGCCTCCTGGCCCTCCTCGAGGTCCTCGGGGTCCTCCTTCGCCCACACGGTCACATGTCCGGTCTCCCGGTTGAGCTCCACGCGCGCGTGCCGGCGGCTTCCCTCGGTGCGGTGATAGGCGATGAGGAGGGCCGATTCGATCGCTTCGACCAGCAGGTCGAGGGAGATCTCCTTCTCCCTCACCAAGAGCCGAAGTGCACTCATGTCGATGTCCACGATTACGCCTCCTCTTCCTTCTCGTTGTCCTTGCGGTTGAACTCGACCTGGACGCGCGCCCTGGTGATGTCGTCGAAGGCGAGTCTGCGCGTGGTGGCCCTGCGGCCCTTCACTCCGGGTACCTCGAGGTCGAGGCCGTCGTCGTCCGCCTCGAGGATCCTGGCGACCAGTTCGCCGCCCTCGGCCAGCTGGAACCGGACCAGGCGGCCGGTGGCGCGCACGTAGTGCCGGTGCTCGGTGAGGGGGCGCTCCGCGCCCGGGGTGCCGACCTCGAGGGTGTACTCCCCGCCGCCCATCGCGTCCGTCTCGTCGAGCTTCGCCGAGAGCGCGCGGCTCACATCGGCGATCCGGTCGAGGTCCGCTCCGGTGTCGGAGTCGACGACGACGCGCAGCACACGCTTGCGGCCGACCGCGTCCACGGCGATCTCCTCGAGGTCCAGGCCCTGGGAGCTGACGAGCGGCTCCAGAAGTTCTCGAAGCCTCTCGCTCTGGGTGGTGCTCATCCGGGTGACTCCTCGGCCGCGTGTGCTGTTGTGGGACGGTGCGCGTGTCTGGATCAAAGGGTATCCGGTCGCGGGGGGTGTTGCCGTCCACCCGGTCACGGAGGGTGCCGCTGAGCGCCCCCGCGCGGGCGCACGGGTACGGTGATCACGGGCCCTCCGCCCCGCTTTTCGTCGCTACGTTCGTACGAGCCCCCGAGGACGTCTGCCGTGTCGTTCCCCCCGTCTCCGCGCTCCCGTTCGGGGCCGCGCAGAAGGAGTCTGCTCACCGTCGCCCCGGCGGCCCTGCTGGTGGCGGGCTGCTCCGCCGGGTCCGAGGACCCCGGTGCCGCCGGCGGCAGCCGTCCCTCGGCCGCCGACCGGGCACGCGCGCGTGCGGCCCGGGACAGCAGGGAGCTGGCCGAGCGGTACGACGCGGTCGTGGCCGCGCACCCGAGGCTGGCGGAGCGGCTGCGGCCGCTGCGCGCGGAGGTCGTACGGCACGCGGAGGCGTTCGGGGGGACGGCGGAGTCCTCGCCGTCCCCGTCCCCGTCGCCGTCCGGGCCGGGCTCCCCCTCGGCCTCCGCGCGGGCCTCCGTGCCCGCCGTGCCCGCGAAGGAGAAGGACGCCCTCGCCGGACTCGCCGCCGCGGAGCGGGAGATCGCCGGCCGGCGCACCGAGGCGCTGCTGGACGCGCCGGGCGAGCTGGCCCGGCTGCTGGCCTCGGTCGCGGCGGCCGGCGCGGCACATGTGTACCTGCTGACGGAGGCACGAGGGTGAGCGAGTCGCGCGAGGCGAAGGACCGGGAACTGCGGGCCCTGCGGGCCGCCCTGGCGGCGGAGCACGCGGCGGTGTACGGCTACGGGGTCGTCGGCGGACGGATCGGCGAGGACCGGCGCACCGAGGCACGGACGGCGTACGACGCGCACCGGGCGCGCAGGGACGCACTGGTGCGCGCGGTGGAGGACGCGGGGGGCGCACCCGTCGCCGCCGCCGCGGGGTACGCGCTGCCGTTCCCGGTCCCGGACGCGGCGGCCGCGGTCCGGCTGGCGGCGGAGCTGGAGGACAGGGTGGCCGGGGTGTACGCCGATCTGGTGCGGGCGAGCGGGGGCGAGCGGCGGCGGGGGGCCGCCGAGGCGATGCGGGAGGCGGCGGTGCGCTCGGTGCGCTGGAGCGGCGGGAGCGTAGCCTTCCCTGGGCTCGCCGAGCGGGGCGGTACGGCTTCGGGGACCCCGGCGCCGACGGCGTGACGGGGCGGCGGGCACCGCGTACAGCAGGAAGGGAACGACTCGCGCATGGTTTTCGAACCGCCGAAGCGTCTGGTGAGGGCGCTCGGTGAGACGGCGCCCGAGGGCGACGACTGGCTGGCGAGGCTGCCGGAGGTGGCGCGCGGGGCCGTCGCGCGGCGTGAGTTGACCGTGGAGCGGGTGCAGGTGCCGGGCGGGCGCAGCAGCCTGGTCGTGCTGGTGCGGACGGCCGACGGGACGCCCGCCGTGCTGAAGCTGGCGCCGCGCCGGGCGCGCCCGGAGAGCGAGCGGGCCGCGCTGGCCCACTGGGGCGGCCGGGGGGCGGTCCAGCTGCTGGAGCCGGTCCCGGGCTCGACCGAGGGGGTGTTGCTGCTGGAGCGGCTGCACCCGGACGTGTCGGTGCGGTCGTTGCCGGAGGCGAAGGCGTTGCTGGAGGCGGCGGGGACGCTGCGCCGGCTCTGGGTGGATCCGCCGAAGGAGCACGGTTTCGAGACGGTGGCCGAGCGCACGGAGCGGCAGGCGCGGGCGATGCGGGCGAGCGCGGCGGCCGACCCGGAGGTGGCCCCGCTGGTGGAGGCCGCGCTGGCGGCCCGCGAGGAGCTGGTGGCGGCGCCGCCCGAGCACCGGCTGCTGCACGGGACGTTCCGGCAGAGCAAGGTGCTGTCCGGGGAGCGCACGCCGTGGCTGGCGGTGGGACCGGACCCGGTGGTCGGCGAGCACGCGTTCGACCTGGCCCGGCTGGTCCGCGACCGCGTGGAGGACCTCATCGCCCAGGCCTCCGGCGCCACGACGACCCGGCGGCGGGTGAAACGCCTCGCGGAGTCCCTGGAGGTCGACCGCGAACGCCTGAGCGGCTGGACCCTGTTCCGCGCGGTGGAATCGGGCGTACGGGCCCGCCGCGTGGGCCGCGAGCGGGACGCGGAACTCCTCCTGGAGTTCGCGAGCTGGCTGTAGGTCCGTCCTCGCTCCGGGGCTCCGTCACACTTCTCCGTCGTGGTCCGTCAGGTCGGTGACAGCAAGCGAAGCGACCTTCAGGAGACGGCGATGGAAACGCGTTCGATCACGGCGGAGATCCCGATGGTTCCGCGGATGGCCGAGGACCCCGCGGAGCTCGTTCCCGAACTGGCGGAGGTGTCGGCGGCGCTGTTCAAGGTCACCGGCAACGGGTCGGTGCCGCGCTCCACGATCAGCCTGGTCCAGCTGCGCGCCGGCCAGATCGCCGGCAGCACCTACCTGACCGTCCTGCACACGGGCTTCCTGCGCAAGGCCGGGCAGTCGGAGGAACGGATCGCCTCGGTGGCGTCCTGGTGGGACTCGCCGTACTTCACCGGCGCCGAGCGCGCCGCGCTGGCCCTCGTGGAGGCCGTGCTCCAGCCGTCCGCGGACGGCGAGCGGGTGTCCGACGCGCTGTACGCGCGGGTGGCCGAGCACTACGAGCCGAAGGCGCTCGCCACCCTGATGTTCGCGATCGGCCAGGTCAACTTCTTCACCGCCGTCGCGCTCGTCGCCAAGCCGGTGCCCGGCCGGTCGTTCGCCGACCCGTGGAAGTGAGACGGGCCGGGTGAGACCCGGGGCCCGTGCCGGTGGACGACCGGTACGGGCCCCGTGACGCCGTTACGCCGTCAGGCCGTGAGGCGGGCCACCGCCTCGTCGACCGTCAGTTCCTCGCGTTCGCCCGTGCGGCGGTCCTTGAGTTCGACGACGCCCTCGGCGGCGCGGCGGCCGGCGACCAGGATCCGCGGGACGCCGATCAGCTCCGAGTCGGTGAACTTCACGCCCGGGGAGACGCCCGCGCGGTCGTCGACCAGGACGCGGAGGCCGGTGGCGGACAGCTTCTCGGAGACGTCGAGGGCGAGCTCGGTCTGGAGGGCCTTGCCTGCGGCGACCACGTGGACGTCGGCCGGGGCGACCTCGGCGGGCCAGCACAGGCCCTTGTCGTCGGCGGTCTGCTCGGCGAGAGCGGCCACCGCGCGGGAGACGCCGATGCCGTAGGAGCCCATGGTGACGCGGACCGGCTTGCCGTTCTGGCCGAGGACGTCGAGCTTGAGGGCGTCGGCGTACTTGCGGCCGAGCTGGAAGATGTGGCCGATCTCGATGGCGCGGTCGAGCTTGAGGCCGGTGCCGCACGTGGGGCAGGGGTCGCCCTCCCGCACCACCACGACGTCGACGTACGCGTCGACCTCGAAGTCGCGCCCGGCGACCACGTTCTTCGCATGCGTGTCGGCCTTGTTGGCGCCCGTGATCCAGGCGGTGCCCGGCGCGACGCGCGGGTCGGCGATGTACGTCACCTTGTCCAAACCCTGCGGACCGACGTAGCCGCGCACCAGGTCGGGGCGGGCGATGAAGTCGGCCTCGGTGACCAGTTCCACGGCGGCCGGGGCGAAGTGCGCCTCGACCTTGTCCATGTCGACCTCGCGGTCACCGGGGACGCCCACGGCGACGATCTCGCCGTCGACCTTGACCAGCAGGTTCTTCAGCGTGGCCGAGGCGTCCACGCCGAGCGAGGCGGCGAGGGTCTCGATGGTCGGGGTGTCGGGGGTGGGGATCTCCTCGGCGGCCGGGACACCGGTGGCGTCGACCGGCTTCAGCGCGTAGGTGATCGCCTCGGTGTTGGCGGCGAAGTCGCAGTTCGGGCAGTCCGCGAAGGTGTCCTCGCCGGCCTCGGCGGGGGCGAGGAACTCCTCGGACTTGGAGCCGCCCATGGCGCCGGCGGTGGCCGCGCAGATGCGGTAGTCGAGGCCCAGGCGCTCGTAGATCCTCTGGTAAGCCTGGCGGTGCAGGGCGTACGACTTCGCCAGGCCCTCGTCCTCCAGGTCGAAGGAGTAGGAGTCCTTCATCAGGAACTCGCGGCCGCGCAGGATGCCGGCGCGGGGGCGGGCCTCGTCGCGGAACTTGGACTGGATCTGGTAGAGGATCACCGGCAGGTCCTTGTAGGAGGACGCCTGGTCCTTCACCATCAGGGTGAAGATCTCCTCGTGGGTGGGGCCGAGGAGGTAGTCGCCGCCCTTGCGGTCCTGGAGGCGGAACAGCTCGGGGCCGTACTCGTCCCAGCGGCCGGTGGCGTCGTAGGGCTCACGCGGCAGCAGGGCGGGGAGCAGCACCTCCTGGGCGCCGATGGCGTCCATCTCCTCGCGGACGATGCGCTCGACGTTGGCGAGGACCTTCTTGCCGAGGGGCAGCCACGTCCAGATGCCGGCGGCGGTGCGGCGGACGTAGCCGGCGCGGACCAGCAGCTTGTGGCTGAGGACCTCGGCGTCCGCCGGGTCGTCGCGCAGCGTCTTCGCCATCAACTGGGACATGCGCTGGACCGGTGCTTTCGCCATGGCTCTCGTACTCCTGCTGATGGGGGTCCCCCCGCTCGAGCGCAGCCGAGAGTGGGGGAAGGTGATGACAGGAGGTTAGCCGGGCCGGGCGGGGCGGCGGAAATCCATTGTGCCTATCCGCGGAGGAGGGGCAGCGGGGCGCCCATGACGGCGTACGGCTTGACGGCGCTGGGGAAGTGGACCTGGCGGGCGAGGTCCTGGTAGCCGAGCGAGCGGTACAGCCGGCGGGCCGGGCTCTCGACGTCGATCGCGGAGAGGATCGAGCGGGGCTGCTCGGCGCCGTCGGTGATCGTGGTGATCAGGGCGCGGCCGATGCCGTGCTTCTGGTGCCGGGGGTGGACGTGCAGTTCGGTGATGACGAAGGAGTCGTCGAGCCAGTCGTCGTGGCCGCGGGCGCGCAGGTAGGGCTCGACGACGGTGGACCACCAGTGGGTGCGGTCGTTGGGCATGCCGTAGACGAAGCCGGCCAGGCGGCCCTTGACGGTGGCGCCGAAGGCCCGGGCGCCCGGGAGGGTCATGTGGCGCAGCACGATCTGCCGGCGTACGGCCACCTCGTCGGGGCCGAGTCCGAACGCCACCGCCTGTACCGCCAGCGCCTCGTCGACGTGGCCGGGGAGGTCGAGGGGGCCGATCACGATGTCGTCGGGGTGGGAGCGGCCGTGACCGGGAAAGCGCACCATGCCGGGGAGACTACAGGGCCGGTCCGCTCAGAACAGCACGCTCATGAAGGCGCCGACCTCCTGGAAGCCCACTCGCGCGTACGTCCTGCGGGCGGGCGTGTTGAAGTCGTTGACGTAGAGGCTCGCCACGGGGGCTATCTCCGTCAGGGCGTAGCGCAGGACGGCCGCCATGCCGGGGGCGGCGACGCCCCTGCCCCGGTGCTCGGGGGCCACCCAGACGCCCTGGATCTGGCAGGCGCGGTCGGTCGCGGCGCCGATCTCGGCCTTGAAGACGACCTTGCCGTCGCTGTCGAAGCGGGCGAAGGCGCGGCCGGCGCCGACGAGCTCGGCGACCCGGGCCTGGTAGAGCAGGCCGCCGTCGCCGGCCAGCGGGGAGACGCCGACCTCCTCGGTGAACATCGCCACGCACGCCGGCATGATCGTCTCCAGTTCGTCCTTACGGACGCGGCGGACGTAGGGGTCCGGGGCTATGACGTCGGACATGCGGTCGGTGACCATGAGGGGCTGGTGGGTGCGGACCTCTCGGGCCGGGCCCCACTGGGGTTCGAGCAGCCGCCAGAGCGCGGCGGTGGGCTCGGCCGGGCCGACGACGGAGGAGCAGCGGCGGCCGGCCCGGCGAGCGCGGTCGGCGAAGGCGCGGACGGCCCGGGGGGTGGCGCAGACGGGCACCAGGTTGGCGCCGGCGTAGCACAAGGAGGTCAGGACGCCCCCTTCGTACCAGCCCCACATCTCGCCGCCGAGCCGCCACGGGTCCAGGCCCGCGATCTGGACGCGGGCCGTCACGAAGGCGTTCGCGACCGGCTCGCGGTCGAGTACGGCGAGTGCGGCGTCCAGGTCGCTCGGTTCGAGGACCCGGGATGTGGTCTGCGTCAACACGCGCGGGGCCTCACACACGGGGGTCTGCTGATTCCTCCGCACTGTACCCGCGGAATCCGGGGAACGCCGACCCCGGATCCCGCTTCGGTCCTGAACCCGCCGTCCCCGGGCGCCGGACGGGCCGGAGGGCGTGGCCGGACGGCAGGGTCAGCCGGCGTGGTCAGCCGGCCACCGAGACCCGCGGCTCGCCCGACGTCACGCCGTCCTTCTCCATCTCCTCGGCGATCTTCATCGCCTCCTCGATCAGCGTCTCCACGATCTTCGACTCGGGCACGGTCTTGATGACCTCGCCCTTCACGAAGATCTGGCCCTTGCCGTTGCCGGAGGCGACACCCAGGTCGGCCTCGCGGGCCTCGCCGGGACCGTTCACCACGCAGCCCATGACGGCGACGCGCAGCGGCACCTCCATGCCCTCCAGGCCGGCGGTGACCTCCTCGGCGAGCTTGTACACGTCGACCTGGGCGCGGCCGCAGGACGGGCAGGAGACGATCTCCAGGCCGCGCTGGCGCAGGTTCAGCGACTCCAGGATCTGGATGCCGACCTTGATCTCCTCGACCGGCGGGGCCGACAGCGAGACGCGGATGGTGTCGCCGATGCCCTGGGAGAGCAGCGCGCCGAAGGCGACGGCCGACTTGATGGTGCCCTGGAAGGCGGGCCCGGCCTCGGTGACGCCGAGGTGGAGCGGGTAGTCGCACTGGGCGGCGAGCTGGCGGTAGGCCTCGACCATGACGACCGGGTCGTTGTGCTTGACGGAGATCTTGATGTCCCGGAAGTCGTGCTCCTCGAAGAGGGACGCCTCCCACAGGGCGGACTCGGCCAGCGCCTCGGGGGTCGCCTTGCCGTACTTCTGGAGCAGGCGCCGGTCCAGCGAGCCGGCGTTGACGCCGATGCGGATGGGGGTGCCGTGGTCCTTGGCCGCCTTGGCGATCTCCTTGACCTTGTCGTCGAACTGCTTGATGTTGCCCGGGTTCACGCGGACCGCCGCGCAGCCGGCCTCGATCGCGGCGAAGACGTACTTGGGCTGGAAGTGGATGTCGGCGATCACCGGGATCTGCGACTTCTTCGCGATCACCGGGAGGGCGTCGGCGTCGTCCTGGGTGGGGCAGGCCACGCGGACGATCTGGCAGCCGGAGGCGGTGAGCTCGGCGATCTGCTGGAGGGTGGCGCCGATGTCGGACGTGCGCGTGGTCGTCATCGACTGCACGGACACGGGGGCGTCCCCGCCCACCGCCACGGAGCCGACCTGGATCTGCCGGCTCTTCCGGCGCTCGGCGAGCTTGGTCGGAACGGACGGCATGCCGAGAGAAATCGCAGTCATCTGCTGTGCAACCCCAAGTCGTGGATCAAGGTCCGGCTCCCCGTGAGCAGCGGGCTCCGGGCTCCGAGATTACGGCACTGGCCAACGCCCGGGCACATCACGGTCGTAAACCCGCCCAAAGGGCGATAGCCCGGAACGAAAGGGTTCCAGGCCATCGTGAACGGCAGGTGACGTCCCCCCGGGGCTACGAGATCCGCACCGGGTTCACCACGTCCGCGACCAGGACGAGGAGGGTGAAGCAGACGAAGATCCCGGCCACCACGTAGGCCACCGGCATCAGTTTCGCCACGTCGAACGGGCCGGGATCCGGGCGGCGCAGCACCTTGGCGAGGTTGCGGCGCAGCGACTCCCACAGGGCGCCCGCGATGTGTCCGCCGTCGAGCGGCAGCAGCGGGAGCATGTTGAACAGGAACAGGGAGAGGTTGAAGCCGGCGAGCAGCATCACGAACATGGCGAGCTGCTGCGAGGCGGGGATGTCGAGGGTGGCGATCTCGCCGCCAACCCGGGCCGCGCCGACGACGCCCATCGGGGAGTCGGGTTCGCGGGGGCCGTCGCCGAAGACCGCGTCCCACAGGGCGGGGATCTTGGACGGCAGGGCGGCGAGGGAGTCGACGGCGTCGCCGACCCGGTCGGTCATCCAGACCACGGACTCGCCGAGGTCCTGTTTGACGACGCCGGTGGCGGCGCTGAAGCCGAGGAAGCCGGCCTTGACGTACTCGCCCTCGACGTAGGCGCCGTTGCCGTCCTTCTTGGCGACCATGTTGGTGGCGATCGTGGCCCGGAGGGTGACCTCCCGGCCGTCGCGGTCGACGACGATCGGCACCTGCTTGCCGGCGCTGTCGCGGATGAGGTCGGAGAGGGTGGCCCAGTCATCGGTCCTGACCCCGTCGAAGGCGACGATCCTGTCGTCGGCCTTCATCCCGGCGGCGGCGGCCGGGGACTGGGGGTCGGACTTCTTGCAGTCGTCGCGGTTCTCGGTCTGCGCGATCACGCACTGCGAGACCGAGCTGACGGTGGTGGTCTGCTGCTGGATGCCGAAGCCCATCAGCACGGTGAGGAACAGCGCCACCGCGAGGATCAGGTTCATGAAGGGGCCCGCGAACATCACGACGACCCGTTTCCACGGCTTGCGCGTGTAGAACAGGCGCTTCTCGTCGCCGGGCCCGAGCTCCTCGAAGGCGGCGGAGCGGGCGTCCTCGATCATGCCGCGCCACGGTGAGGTGGAGCGGGCCTCGAGGCGGCCGTCGGGGCCGGGCGGGAACATGCCGATCATGCGGATGTAGCCGCCGAACGGGATCGCCTTGACGCCGTACTCGGTCTCGCCCTTGTTCCGCGACCAGATGGTGGGGCCGAAGCCGACCATGTACTGGGGCACGCGGATGCCGAACATCTTGGCCGTGGACAGGTGGCCCAGCTCGTGCCACGCGATGGAGAACAGCAGGCCGGCCGCGAAGACGACTATGCCGAGGATGAACATCAGGGTCGTCATGCACGCGCCTCCGCGCTCGCCGTCCGGACTGTCAGTTCCCGGGCCCTCGTCCGCGCCCAGGTCTCCGCTTCGAGGACGTCCGACACGGTCAGTGAGGTTCCCGACGCCGGGGTGCCGTGTTCCTCGACGACCCGGGTGACGGTCTCCATGATTCCGTTGAAGGGCAGCGTGCCGGCGCGGAACGCCTCCACGCACTCCTCGTTCGCCGCATTGAACACCGCCGGGGCGGTTCCCGCGAGCTCGCCGACGTGCCGGGCGAGGTTCACCGAGGGAAAGGCCTCGTTGTCGAGCGGGAAGAACTCCCAGGTGGACGCCTTGCTCCAGTCGAAGGCGGGGGCGGCGTCGGGGACCCGTTCGGGCCAGCCGAGACCGATGGCGATCGGCCCGCCCATGTCGGGGGGCGTCGCCTGGGCCAGTGTCGATCCGTCCGTGAACTCGATCATCGAGTGGACATACGACTGCGGGTGCACGACCACCTCGATGCGGTCGAAGGGAATGTCGTACAGCAGGTGCGCCTCGATGACCTCCAGGCCCTTGTTGACGAGGGTCGCGGAGTTGATCGTGATGACCGGGCCCATGGCCCAGGTGGGGTGGGCGAGGGCGTCCTCGACGGTGACGTGGGCCAGCTGCTCCCTGGTGCGGCCGCGGAAGGGGCCGCCGGAGGCGGTGACGACGAGCTTGCGCACGTCGGCGCGGGTGCCGGCGGCCAGCGCCTGGAAGAGGGCGGCGTGCTCGGAGTCGACCGGGATGATCTGACCGGGCGCGGCGAGCGCCTTGACCAGCGGGCCGCCGACGATGAGCGACTCCTTGTTGGCGAGCGCGAGGGTGCGGCCCGCCTCCAGGGCGGCGAGGGTCGGGGCGAGACCGATGGAGCCGGTGATGCCGTTGAGGACGGTGTGGCAGTCGGAGGCGGCGACCTGGGTGGCCGCGTCCTTCCCGGCCAGGATCTCGGGCAGCGGCTCCCCCGCCCCGTACCGCGCCGAGAGCGCCTCGCGCAGCTCCGGTACGACGTCCTCGCGGGCGACGGCGACCGTGCGCACCCGCAGCCGGCGGGCCTGCTCGGCGAGGAGGGCGACCCGGCCGCCGTGGGCGGACAGGGCGGTGACCCGGAAGCGGCCGGGGTTGCGCAGCACGAGGTCGATGGCCTGGGTGCCGATCGACCCGGTGGAGCCGAGGATCACCACGTCCTTCGGTCCGTCTCCCGCCACGGGGTCGTAGACGAGGTGCGGGTCGGCGAGGGGGGCTGGAGCGTCGGTCATGGACCCATTGTGTCGGGTCGCGACCGCCGCCGGGCCCCCGGCCCGGTGGCCGGCCGTCGGTCCCGGCCGCCGCGCCGCGCCCGCCGGTCAGCGGTCGACGTGGTCGATCTCACGGTCACCCCGCGGCTGGACCGGGCGGTTGCTCCTCGGGAACAGCTCCCGGTACGCCGCGACCTGCCGCGGGGTGACGCGCACCTGGTCCTCCAGCACGGTCCACTTGACGCCCTCCGTGCAGGGCGGGGTGGTCAGGGAGCCCTCGTAGCGGTACTGGTCGCGGTCGCCGGGGAGGAAGCGTGTGAGGTCGACGGGCCGGGTGATGTGGCTCTGCCCGCCCTCCTCGGCCGGAAGGTGCTTCCACAGGTCCGTGAAGGCGGAGTGCCCCTTCGCCGTCCGCATCAGCACGCCGAGGACGGCGATCCGTCCCTTGTCGTCCTCGTGCACGAAGTGCATCTCCATGGCCGTGTGCTCACCGTCCTCGGTGTGCTCGCTGGGGAGGTGGAAGTGGAACTGCCGCAGCCGGTACGTGGTGCCGTCGACGACGATGCCGCTGCCGGCGGAGACGTTGGCCTGGACGGTGTGGCCGTTGTTCACGACTTCCGCGGTGACGGGCCGGTAGTGGACGGTGACGGGTGCGTCCGTCTCGACGGCGGTGTCCCCGGTGAGGTCGACGGGTGACTGTTCGCGGCCCTTCCCGCAGGTCTCGAAGTCCTCTCTGAGCGAGGCCCAGTGCTCCGGGCCGGTGGCGCCCTCGTAGCTCCAGTGGGGGGTCTCCCCGGGCTTGTCGTCCGGGGAGGCGGAGGCGGGGGCGGTGCAGGAGGTCGCCGTGACGGCCGTGAGGGCGACGAGCGCGGAGACGACGGCCGTGCGTATGCGGTGGGAGGACATGCGGATGACCCCTCGTCGGGTTGTGGGAGGTCATCCACCTTTCGCCATCGACCGCAACGAGTGGGGCAAGGTTCACACAGGGAACGGCAAGGAAGGGTAAGCAATCGTCCAAGAGCCCGGCGCACGTCCCGCGAAACGGTAAAAACCCGCAGTGGCCAGGGAGTTGGGCGCACCGGACGGGAAAAGGGGAGGGCGGCCGGGTGCGGGGACCCGGCCGCCCTCCCCTCGGTGCCGTGGCGGCACGCGCCGTCAGCGGACCGGACGGTGGGCGTTCTCCCGGGCGCTCGGGCCGGGGGTGGCGTCCGCGATCCAGGGGCCGTCGTCCGAGGGGTCGATGATGCCCTGCTCCAGCCACTCGTACGTGCCGGAGAGCACGCCCTTGACGACCTTGCGGTCGACGTCGTCGGTGTTGGTCCACAGGCGGCCGAAGAGTTCCTCGACTCGGACGCGGGCCTGGCGGCAGAAGGCGTCGGCGAGCTGGTAGGACTCGCGGCCGTTCTCACCGCGGCCGCGCAGGAGTTCGGCGCGGACGCAGGCGGCGCTCATGGCGAACAGCTCGGCGCCGATGTCGACGATCCGGCCCAGGAAGCCCTGTTTGGTCTCCATCCTCCCCTGCCAGCGGGACATGGCGTAGAAGGTGGAGCGGGCGAGCCTGCGGGAGGTGCGCTCGACGTAGCGCAGGTGCCCGGAGAGGTCGACGTCGTGTTTGAACTCGCCGTACGTGCCGGGGAGCTGTCCGGGTCCGGCGACGAGTTTCGGCAGCCACTTGGCGTAGAAGACGCCCGCGCCCACGCCCGCCCGCGCCTTGTCGCCGAGGGACTTCTCGGGGTCGATCAGATCGCCGGCGACCGAGAGGTGGGCGTCGACGGCCTCGCGGGCGATCAGCAGGTGCATGATCTCCGTGGAGCCCTCGAAGATGCGGTTGATGCGCAGGTCGCGCAGCATCTGCTCGGCCGGGACCGCCCGCTCGCCGCGCGCCCGCAGGGACTCGGCGGTCTCGAAGCCGCGTCCGCCGCGGATCTGGACCAGTTCGTCGGCCATCAGCCAGGCCTTCTCCGAGCCGTACAGCTTGGCGAGGGCGGCCTCGATGCGGATGTCGTTGCGGTCCTCGTCGGCCATCTGCGAGGAGAGGTCGACCACGGCCTCCAGGGCGAAGGTGGTGGCCGCGATGAACGCGATCTTGGAGCCCACGGCCTCGTGCAGCGCCACCGGTTTGCCCCACTGCTCCCGGGCCGCCGACCACTCGCGGGCGATCTTCAGGCACCACTTCCCGGAGCCGACGCACATCGCGGGCAGGGAGAGCCGGCCGGTGTTGAGCGTGGTCAGGGCGATCTTCAGGCCCTGGCCCTCCTCGCCGATGCGGTGGGAGGCGGGGACGCGGACCCGGTGGAAGCGGGTGACGCCGTTCTCCAGCCCGCGCAGGCCCATGAAGGCGTTGCGGTTCTCCACGGTGACGCCCTCGGAGGCCGCCTCGACCACGAACGCGGTGATGCCGCCCCGGTGGCCCTCGGACTTCGGCACGCGCGCCATGACCACCAGGAGGTCGGCGACCACGCCGTTGGTGGTCCACAGCTTCACCCCGTCGAGGACGTACTCGTCGCCGTCGGGCACGGCGGTGGTGGCGAGCCGTGCCGGGTCCGAGCCGACGTCGGGCTCGGTGAGCAGGAAGGCCGAGATGTCGGTGCGGGCGCAGCGCGGCAGGAACGTCTCCTTCTGCTCCCGCGTGCCGAAGATCTTCAGCGGCTGCGGGACGCCGATCGACTGGTGGGCGGAGAGCAGCGCGCCGATCGCCGGGCTGGCGGAGCCGGCCAGGGCGAGGGCCTTGTTGTAGTAGACCTGGGTGAGGCCGAGGCCGCCGTACTTGGTGTCGATCTTCATGCCGAGGGCGCTGAGCTCCTTGAGCCCGGTGATCACGTCGTCGGGGATCAGGGCGTCACGCTCGATCCGGGCGCCGTCGATCTTCGTCTCGCAGAAGTCGCGGAGCTTGGCGAGGAACTCCTCGCCGCGCTGGACGTGCTCGTCTGCGGGCAGGGGGTGGGGGTGGATCAGGTCGAGCCGGAAGCGGCCGAGGAACAGTTCCTTGGCGAAGCTGGGCTTGCGCCAATCCTGTTCCCGGGCCGCCTCCGCCACCTGACGGGCCTCACGTTCGGTGACCGTGGGCCGGGACGGAGACTCGGGTGCTGCGGACATGAGGCTCACCTCGCCGCGAATGGGATGGTGTCATTACATTACCGATTGGTGCTACTCGATCGTATGTACCCGATCCGTAGCCACTCCGCCACCCTTCGTGCGGCCGTACGGCCGATGCTCCCGCGCCCGGCGGGCGGGCGGGAGTGAGGGACAATTCCTCCGGTGCCCCTTCGGTCCGGCCCAGCTCTGGAGAAGGCTGTCGAAGCGCTTCGACGGCCTATGGACACCCGTCCTCCTGTGGGGTTACTGTCAAGCCACCCTCACCTGCCCCTACACATTGCGCATATCGTCGAAGCGCTTCACAAGCTTGGAGACTGGATGGTCACCCTCGCCGAGGTCGCCCAGCACGCCGGAGTCTCCGCGAGCACGGTGAGCTATGTCCTCAGCGGCAAGCGGTCCATCTCCGCGAACACCCGGCAGCGGGTCGAGCGGAGCATCCACGAGCTCGGGTACCACCCGAACGCCGGGGCCCGTGCCCTGGCCAGCAGCAGGTCGAACACCATCGCGCTGATGGTTCCGCTGCGTACGGACATGTACGTGCCGGTGATGATGGAGATCGCCATCGCGGTGGCCACCACGGCCCGCACCCACGGGTACGACGTGCTGCTGCTCACCGGTGAGGAGGGCCCGGACGCGGTGCGCCGGGTCTCGGGCAGCGGACTCGCCGACGGCATGATCCTGATGGACGTCGAACTCGACGACGAGCGCCTGCCGCTGCTGCGGAAGACCGACCGGCCGGCGGTGCTGATCGGTCTCCCCGCCGACACCGCCGGGCTGACCTGCGTCGACCTCGACTTCAAGGCCACCGGTGCGCTGTGCGTGGAGCATCTCGCCCAGCGGGGGCACCACGACATCGCCGTCATCGGCGAGGCACCGGCGGTCTACGAACGGCACACCGGCTTCGCCGAGCGCACCCTGGACGGACTGCGCGGCCGGGCGCGGGAGCTGGGGCTGCGGCTGCTGCACCGGCCGTGCGAGGGCGGGTACGACGCGATGGCCGTGACGCTCGCCCGGATCCTCGACGAACGCCCCGGCACCACGGGCTTCGTCGTGCAGAACGAGGCGGCGGTGGAACCCCTGCTCGCCCTGCTGCGGCAGCAGGGGCGGGCCGTGCCCGAGGACGTCTCGGTGGTCGCGATCTGTCCGGAACAGGTCGCCGTGCAGGCCTCGGTGCGGCTGACGTCGGTCGCCGTTCCCGCGCAGGAGATGGGCCGGCTCGCCGTGGAACAGCTGGTCGCCAAGCTCGACGGGCGGGGCGGCGACGAGGTCGTGCTGATCGCGCCCGAACTGACGGTCCGCGCCAGCTCGGGCCCGGCACCCGCCCCGTAGCCCGCCCGGTGGGGCGGGCGCGGTCGCTCGCGGCGCCACGGCGCCGGAACGCCGGGTGGCTCCCGGCCGGTCATCGAGACGGCTCCTGCCCGGCGGTCCGGTGGGCAGGTCCGCCGGACCGCCCGCGGCCGCCCGCACCGGGCAGCGGTGCGGGCGGCGCGGAGACGTGGTGCCTAACCGCCCGACACCGTCAGGTTGTCGGTGCGGAAGTCGAGGCCGCCGGACGACGAGGTGATCTCGTAGCCGAACTGCACGTCACCGATGGTCTCGTTGCCCATCCAGCCCTTGGTGTCCTTGATCCACCTGAGGATCGGGAGGATGTCGACCGTGCCGGAGTTCGAGTCCGAGGTGCGCAGGAACGAGAAGACCTCGTTGGCGCCGTTGTTCCCCTTGTAGACGTTCCAGGTGTGGCCGCCGAGGCTCACGGTGCCCTGCGAGGAGCCGAGCGGGCCCACGGCGCCGTTGTGGTTGACCCAGAGCATGATCTCGTAGTCGTAGTCCGTGTCCCAGATGTCGTACGAGGTGTTGTACGCGCCCGAGGACGGGACGGTGACCTTGTAGCTGCTGGTGAGCGAGGAGAGGGAGGTGATCGACTTGTTGATCACCTTCTTGGCGTTCGGGTAGGACTTGATGCCGCCTGTGTTCGGATGGTTCGCCCACACGCCCCAGTTGGTGCCGGAGTTGGCCCAGACGCACTGGGCCCCGGCGCCGGAACCCCAGATGTTGTTGTAGAGGGTGTAGCCGTTGAGGCTGGTGTTGCCCCACTGGTCGCAGGAGCTCCAGACGGCGGCGTGCGCGGGGGCGGAGGCGAGGCCGACCGTCGCGCCGAGCGCGAGGGCGGGTGCCAGCAGGACCTTGGTGATCCTGCTCAGGGTGCTTGGTGCCATGGCATTCCTTCCATGGGTGGGGGGAATCGCGGGGGGTCACCGCGCCTTCGGGGTGAGGACGCGGTCTTCTCCGGCGACCAGGTCGAGCGGTTCGACGCCGGCGGAAGTCCACAGGTCGATGCGGTGGGTACGGGTCGGCCGGACGACGGCGGTGACGGCGTCCGGGGACCAGGTGAGGTCGAGTGAGGCGCCGAACCGGGTGCGGATGCCGCGCAGTTCGCCGCTCGGGTACGCCGGGAGGGGCGCCGGCAGCAGGACCAGCCGGTCGGGGGTGGACTGCACGAGCGCCTCGATCAGCACGGCGGGCAGGGTGTGGGCGGCGTCGGCGTTGTAGACGTGGCGGTGCGGGTAGTGCGCGCTCATCAGGGAGGCGTGGAAGAAGTCGCCGTCGAGGACCTGGCCGAGCGCGTGGGCGACCCGCTCGCCGTCCCGGAGGCGGGCCGCGATCAGCGCGTGGTGCAGGTGGCCGTGGGCGGAGTCGTTCTCGGCGCCGCGCAGTTCCAGGGCGCGGTGGGCGGCGGCGGCCAGCCCGGGGGTGTCGTAGGGGGTGATCTCGTCCAGGGGCCAGACGCCGTAGAGGTGGCTGAGGTGGCGGTGGTCGTAGGAGTCCTCCAGGCCGGGCCACGCCCACTCGGCGAGCGCCCCGTCGGCGTTGATCCGGTGCGGCGGGAGGCGGTCGGCGAGGGCGCGCCAGCGGTCGGCGTGCTCCGGGTGGTACGCGGCGGCGGTCCGCAGGGCGTGGCGGGCGGCGGAGAGGTCCATGGCCGCGTTGACGGTGCCCCAGCTCGCGTTGGCGGGCCGGTTCTCGGGCGAGTAGGAGGGGACGACGACCGGCCGGCCCTCGCCGTCGGTGCGGGTGAGGAAGTCCTCGTAGAACAGGGCGACTTCGGCGAGCGCGGCGGCGGTGTGCGGGTCGCGTGCGCCGCGGGTCTCGTCGTGGTCGACGAGGGGTTTGAGCAGCCAGTCGGCGCCGGCGGTCCACAGGTGCAGCGGGTATTCGCGGCTGAAGTGGTACGAGTGCCCCGACTCGCCGTCGCTGTGGGCGGGCGCGACCACGCCCCGGGTGCCGAAGACCGCGCGGGCGTTGTCCCGCCAGTCGGGCAGCTGCCGCCGGATCAGGGCGGCCAGTGCCCCGGTGACCTCGGGGAGGGCCGCCGCGGCGGCGGAGGCGGTCTGGAGGTTGAGGTTGGCGTCGTGGGTGAAGGCGCCGGACCAGGCGGTGTCCCAGTCGCCGGTCCACAGTCCGGTGAGCCGGGGCGGGAACAGGCCGCTGGCGGACAGCAGGTGGTAGCGGCCGGCCGCGAAGAGCCGTTCGAGCAGGGCGGCGCCGCGCGGCCGGGTGAGCAGCTCCGAGCCCGGCAGGGCGCGTTCGTCCGGGTCGGCGGCGAGGTCCAGGGTGACGCGTTCGTAGGCGGTGCGGTGCAGGGGGAGGTGGCGGGCGAGGAGGCCGTCGTACGGGGAGCCGGGGGTGTCGGCGAGCAGGTCGCGCAGGGCGCGGCCCTCGGCGACCACGTCGAGTTCCCCGGTGTGCCGCCGCACCCGGGTGAGCAGCAGCACCGACCGGGCGCCCTCGACGTGCACGCCCGGCGGGGCGAGCGCCGTCCGGCCGCCGGTGACGGTGACCAGGGTGACGCCGGTGCAGGCGAGGTCGGTGCCCGGGTAGCGGGCGCGCAGGCTGAGCAGGGCGCCCTCGGGGGTGAGGACGGCGCCGTGGCCGACGCCCAGGCCGGTGGGGGCGCCCGGGAGCCGGTGGTCCAGCAGGACGTCGAGGGTGAGTCCGGGGCCGGTGACGTGCTGGACGATCACGTCGTCGGCGCGGGAGACGAAGACCCGGCTGGTCCAGCCGGTGCGGGTCGCCTCCGCGACGCCGGTGGCGAAGTCGAGCGTACGGCGGTATCCGCCCGGGTCCGGGTCGCCGTCCGGGCGGCGCACGCGGACCTGGAAGGCCGGGTGGAAGGGTCGCACCCACTGCAGCGGGCGGCCGTCGGTGAAGTCCTCGGCGGCGGTCGTGTCGCCGGCGAGCAGCCGGTCCTGGAGGCCGGACAGTCCGTCGGCGAGCCGGGGCGGCAGCCGATTGTGTCCCTCGCCCTCGGCCGGGCGGACGAGGGTGTGATGGGTGACGACGGTCCGGTCGTCGTCCGGATCGCCGAACACGAGGGCGCCGTGGTGGCCGTTGCCGCTCAGGAAGGCGTCCTCCCAGCGGGCGGCCGGCCGCGGCTCCCAGGTTCCGTGGACGGGCGCGGTGCTCATGGCCTCAGCACCGCCACGCCGTAGCGGCCGAGGGTGATCCGGTCGGTCACGGTGTCCTCCGTCAGCAGGTCGTGGTGGGTTCCCGGGACGTCCACGGTGACCGGTTCGCGGTCGTGGTTGAGCAGGAACAGCAGCTCACCGCGGCGGACCGCCTCGACTCCGTCCGGGAGCCCGTCGAGCACCGGCCGGACGCCCGCGCCGGTGGCGATGCGGGTCAGCAGGGCGCGCAGCGCCTCCGGTTCGGGGAGCGTCGAGACGTACCAGGCGCGGCCCTTGCGCAGCACGGCGGGCAGTCCGTCGAGTTCCCCGCCCCGGTAGCGGACGGTCTCGTCGGCGGTGCCGTCGGGCTCCAGTTCCTCGGACCACAGGGTGCCGCGCAGGCCGCCCTCGCAGTCGGCGGTCTCCCCCGCGTCCAGCGGCCACCACTCGTGCAGGGTGCGGATGCCGAACAGCTCGCGCAGCCGGGCGTCCATGCCGCCGGGCCGGACCCGGTCGTCCTGGTCGGCGACGCCGGTCAGGAAGCCGCAGACGAGGGTGCCGCCGCCGCGTACGTAGGCGAGGAGGTTGTCGACGGCCTCGTCGGTGAGGAGGTAGAGCTGCGGGACGACGACGAGCCGGTAACCGGTCAGGTCGTGTGCGGGGTGGGCGAAGTCGGTGGTGAGGTGGGCCTGCCAGAGGGCGCGGTGCCAGGCGCTCAGGACCTTCGGGTGGTCGACCTCGTGGGAGGGGCGGGCCTCCTGGTCGCCGGCCCACCAGGAGTGCCAGTCGTGCAGCACGGCGACGTCGGCGGTGATCCCGGTGCCGGCGGTGTGCGGGGCGATCCGGGCGAGGTCCGCGCCGATCCGCTTGACCTCCTGGTACGTACGTCCCCGCTCGCCGGCGTGGCCGACCATCCCGGAGTGGAACTTCTCGGCGCCCTGCCGGGACTGGCGCCACTGGAAGTGGCAGACGGCGTCGGCGCCGCGCGCCACGGCCTGGAGGGACCACAGGCGGTTGAGGCCGCGCGGCTTGGGGTGGTTCACCCGGCGCCAGTTGACCGCTCCGGCCGCCTGCTCCATGAGCATCCAGGGTCCGCGGGCCTGGGAGCGGGTCATGTCCTGGACCAGGGCGCCGCTCTGCGCGCCGAGGGGGTCGCGCGGGTCGGGGTAGAGGTCGACGGAGACGACGTCCTCCTCCTCGGCCCAGCGCCAGGCGTCCTGGCCGGCCCACAGCGGCATGAAGTTGGTGGTGACCGGGAGGTGCGGGGTGTGCCGGCGGACGATGTCGCGTTCGGCGGTGTAACACTCCAGGAGCATGTCGGAGGTGAAGCGCTTGAAGTCCAGCACCTGGGTGGGGTTCTTCAGGTAGTGCGCGTGGCGGGGCGGCAGCACCTCGGCCCAGTCGCCGTAGTCCTGGCTCCAGAAGGCGGTGCCCCAGGCGGTGTTGAGGGCGTCGAGGGTGCCGTAACGGTGGCGCAGCCAGGTGCGGAAGCGGGCGGCGGCCTCGTCGCCCCAGTCGTAGGTGCAGTACTCGTTGTTGATGTGCCACATCGTGAGGGCCGGGTGGCCGGCGTAGCGGGCGGCCAGGTCCTCGGTGATCGCGGCGGCGTAGCGGCGGTAGGTGGCGCTGGAGTGCGAGAAGTGCTGGCGTCCGCCCCACCACTCGGTGCGGCCCTCCGCGTCACGGGGCAGGGTGTCCGGGTGGAGGTGCCCCATCCAGGGGGGCGGGGAGGCGGTCGGAGTGGCGAGGACGACGCCGATGCCGTGGTCGCGCATCAGGCCCATCAGCCGGTCGAGCCAGCCGAAGTCCCGCTCTCCGGGGCGGGGTTCGAGTTTCGACCAGGAGAAGACGCCGAGGGTGACGGAGTTGACGCCGGCCTCCTTCATCAGGCGGACGTCCTCGTGCCAGACCTCCTCGGGCCACTGCTCGGGGTTGTAGTCGCCGCCGTAGAGGAGGCGGCCTCGGGTGGCGTCGTTCAGACTGGGCATGGGGGACCTCGTGGTCGGGGGGTGAGCGGAGTACCTCGGGGGCGCGGGGAACCGCGCGGCCGGCCACGACGGACCCGTGGCCGATGAAGCACGACGCGGCCCCCGGCGGGGCAGGGCGGTCAGCCCTTGACCGCCCCCGTGAGCATCCCCTTCTTGAAGTGCTTCTGGACGAACGGCGACAGCACGGCCACCGGCAGCAGCGCCATCACCATGACGGCCATCTGCACGGCCAGACCGGACAGTTCACCGGTCTTGATCGCCTGGCCGAGGCCGACCGGCGCCTCCTGTTTCTGCACGAGCTGGATCATGACGTTCTGCAGGGGCAGCATGTCCTGGTCGTTGAGGTACAGGGAGGCGTTGAACCAGGCGCTCCAGTAGCCGACGGCGTAGAACAGCGTGATCACCGCGACGACCGCGCGGGACAGCGGCAGCACGATCTGCCACAGGATGCGCAGGTCCCCGGCGCCGTCGATGCGGGCGCTGTCGATCAGCTCCTGCGAGATGCCCATGAAGAAGCCGCGCAGCACCAGGATGTTGAAGACGCTGATCGCGCTGGGCAGGATCAGCGCGAGGTAGCTGTCCGTCAGGCCGAGGGACTGCACCAGCAGGTAGGTGGGGATGAGGCCGGCGCTGAAGAACATCGTGGCCAGCAGCACCATGAGGATCGAGCGGTGGCCCAGCGAGCCGCTGCGGGACAGTCCGTAGGCGCACAGCACCGACACCGCCATCGAGAAGAGGGTGCCGACGAGGGTGATGCCGATGCTGACGAGCGCCGCCCGGGTGACCTGGCCGCCGCTGAGCAGTTCCTGGTAGGCGACGAAGGTGATGTCCGTCGGGATCATCACCAGTCCGCCGGCCTCGTCGATGGCCTTGCGCGTGGACAGGCTGGTGACCACGACGATCCACAGCGGGAACAGGATGGCCAGGCAGGCGAGGAACAGGACAAGACCCTTGCCCGCGAGCCCGGCCCGGCTGGGCTTCTCCTCCCACACCGGCCGGGGCGGGGCCGCCCAGCGGCCGGGCGTACGCGCGGGCTTGTCGATGACGGTGGTCACTTCTTGTACACCCCCTGCTCGCCCATGAGATGGGCCACCTTGTTCGCTATCAGGACCAGGCCGAGACTGATGACGCCCTTGACGAGTCCCGCGGCGGCCGCGTAGCCGAAGTCCTGGTTGCGCACGCCGTTCCACCACACGAAGGTGTCGAGGACCTCCGCGGCTCCCGGTCCGACGGCGTCGCGTTGCAGCAGGATCTGTTCGAAGCCGACCGTCAGGGCGTCACCGACGCGCAGCACCAGCAGCAGGGCGATCACCGGGCGCAGCGCGGGCAGGGTGACGTGCCACATGCGGCGCCAGCGGTTGGCGCCGTCCATCGCGGCGGCCTCGTACAGGTCGGGGCTGACCGAGGCCAGCGCGGCGAGGAAGACGATGATCCCCCAGCCCGCGTCCTTCCACACGCTCTGCGCGGTGACCAGGAACTTGAAGGTCTCCGGGTCGGTCATGAGGCTGAGCCCGTCGTACCCGTGGTCGCGCAGCAGCTGGGACAGCAGCCCGGCGCCGCCGAACAGCTGCTGGAAGACGGCGATGACCAGCACCCAGGAGAAGAAGTGCGGCAGGTAGAGGATGGCCTGCGAGATCGCCCGCACCCGCGGCCTGACCACGCTGTTGATGAGCAGCGCGAGCAGGATGGGGATGGGGAAGTACAGCACCAGCTGGAGGACGAACAGCACCAGTGTGTTCTGGACCGAGTTCCAGAAGGCGGAGTCCTCGAAGATCCGCTGGAAGTTCTCCAGGCCGACCCAGGGGCTGTTCAGGATGGAGACGACCCCGTTGTCGCTGATGTAGGGGTCGTACTCCTGGAACGCGACGACGTTGCCGAGGATCGGCACGTAGTTGAAGAGCAGCACCAGCAGCACGGCGGGCAGCGTCATCAGCAGCAGGACGCGGTCGCGCCGGAACCTCAGCCGGAGGCTGAGCTTCCCGGCGGGCGGTTTCTTCGCGGCCCCGGTGGCGCCGCCGTGCGCCGCCGGGGGGTTCTCCTTCGCTTCGGCCTCGGTGTCGGTCCGAGGCACCGTGCTGTGGGACACGGCGGTTCTCCTTGCCTCGGTACCCGGTCAGCCGGCCGCCGAGCCGTTCTCGTCGAGGATCTTCTTGTACCAGTCGCGGAGTTCGTCCCCGCCCTTGCTCTTCCAGTCGGAGACGGCCTGCTGCACGTCGCTGACCTTCTTGCGGCCGCGGACGACGTCGTCCTCCAGCTGCTCGAAGTCGTTGGAGAGGTTGGTCCAGCGGGCGGGCTCGGTGATCTGCATGCCGTAGAAGGCCGACTTCCTGGTGAAGGCGCCCATGCGCTGCTGCCACTCCACCTGGCCCTTGGCGACCTCGGGGAAGTCGGGGTGGGCGATGGTCGGGGCGGGGCTCGCGACCATCACGTAGGCGTTCATCACGTCGATGTTGCCCTGGTCGGTCTTGGTGGGCACACCGTCCTTGACGGTGTAGTGGGTGCCCTCCACGCCGTAGTTGGTGGCCATGTACTCCTTGGTGCCGTACGGCGCGGCGGTGACGTTGGCGACGGCCAGCACGTCGCGGATCACGGCCTCCGAGGCCTTCTTGTTGACGAAGGCGAAGATGCCGGCCGGGTTCTTGGCCCACAGCGTGGGGTCGCCGCCGTCGTGGCCGAAGATGTCCATGCCCCAGATCTTGAACTCGGGGTTCTGGGTGGCCTGTTCGGCGGTTCGGCTCCACCACTGCGACATGTCCTGGTTGTAGATCAGGAACTCGCCGGCGGCGAACTTGGGTCCGGCGTCGGTGGCGTTGCTCTTGCCCAGCTCGGCGTCGGGGTGCACGACCCCGGCGGCGAACAGCTTGCGCGTCCACTCCAGGGCCTCGAGGTACTCCTCGGTCTCGATGCGGTAGATCAGCTTGCCGTCGACCATGTTCCAGCCGAGCGACTTCTCCTCGCCGGAGAGCACGCCGAAGGCGTTGAAGGCGGTCCACTTCATGTCCAGGCAGGCCCAGCGCTTGGCCTTGGCGCTGGTGGCGTCCTTGGCCAGTTCCATGAACTCGTCGCACGAGCGGGGGACTTCGTAGCCCTCCTTCTCGAATATGTCCTGGCGGTAGAGCGGGACGATGCCGGTGACGTAGGAGGACGGCATGGGGAGGCCGCGCAGTTTGCCGCCGAAGATGGACCGCTGCCAGGCGTCGGTGGGGATCGCCGCGAGGTTCGGGTAGTCCTTGACGGCGTCGCCGGACAGGTACGGGCCCAGGTCGGCGAACTTGCCGATGATGGCGCTGGGGATCTTGCCCGTCATGTTCCAGCCGGGCACGACCACCACGTCGGGCACCTCGCTGGAGGCGAGGACCGCGCCGAGCTTCTGGTCGTAGGTGTTGCCGTCCTGGTTCTGCCAGACCACGTCGACGCCGATGAGGTCGTTCATCGACGTGTAGTAGGCGTTGCCGCCCTTGGGCGGGGAGCCCCAGAACGGCGACATGATCGTGACCTTGCCGCCCTTGCCGAGCTTCTTCGGCACCGACGTCTTCAGGCCCGCCAGGTCGAGCTTGCCGGTGAAGCCGACCGCGGAACCGTTCTTGCTGGGGATGTCGGGCGTGACCACGTTGCTCGCCACGTACGCCGGGAGGATCTTCTTGGCGTCCTTGCTCGACGTGGTGCCGTCCCGCGAGCCCCCGTCGGACCCGCCGCACGCGGCGAGCAGCGGCATTCCTCCCGCCACCGCGGCGGTGGCGACCGCCGTGGAGGCGAGGAAGCCTCTCCGGCTCGGTCCGGAGGAGGTGGGGGCGGCGTTCGGCGTCATTGCGTCAACCCTTCATGGCGCACCAGGACACCCGGCGGTGGCCGTCGGCTGCGGTGTCTTCAGTGGAACTGGCTGAGCCGAAGCGGTGGTTCGGCGGAAGGTGCGCCGGAAAGGCGGGCCTCGCAGTCGAAGCGCTTCGATGTTGCTGCGAGGTTAAGTGAACACCTGGGGGCACACAAGGGTCGCATCGAAGATTCCTCGGATGTATGCGCGATCGCGACGCAGGCATCATGCCCATGGATCTTCCACGAGGCGTCCGATCTGCTGCTCTCGGATCCCTTGACACCCACCCCTGCTCCGAATGAGCATCGAAGCGCTTCGAAAGCGCCTCGTCGCTCCATCCCGAGGGGAACCCCACGTGACCGCACAAACGCCGCCTACGCCGCCTTTCCGCGATACGACCCTGCCGTTCGCGAAGCGCATCGACGACCTCCTGTCGCGGCTCACCCTCGACGAGAAGATCGGATTTCTGCACCAGTTCGCGCCGGCCGTCGAGCGTCTGGACGTCGCCGCCTTCCGCACCGGGCAGGAGGCCCTGCACGGTGTCGCCTGGATGGGCCCGGCGACGGTGTTCCCGCAGGCCGTCGGCCTGGGCGCGACCTGGAACCAGGAGCTGGTGCGCCGGGTGGGCGAGGCGGTGTCCCGCGAGGTCCGGGCGATGCGCAGCCGCGACGACCGCGTCGGCCTCAACGTCTGGGCGCCGACCGTCAACCTGTTGCGCCACCCCCTGTGGGGCCGGGGCGAGGAGGGCTACTCGGAGGACCCGAAGCTCACCTCGGCGATCGCCACCGCCTACACCCAGGGCCTGCGCGGCGACCACCCGGCCTACTGGCGCACCGCCCCCGTCCTCAAGCACTGGCTGGCGCACAACAACGAGACGGAGCGGGACACCACCTCCAGCTCCGTCCGCCCGCGCGTGCTCCACGAGTACGACCTGCGCGCCTTCCGGGAGACGGTCGAGGCGGGCACGGTGGCCGGCGTGATGCCGGCGTACAACCTGGTCAACGGCCGCCCGAACCACGTGTCGCCGTACCTGTGCGAGCACCTGCGCGCCTGGACCGAGGAGGACCTGCTGGTCTGCTCGGACGCCGGGGCGCCGTCCAACCTGGTCGACTCCGAGCACTACTTCGACACCCACGAGGAGGCCACCGCGGCGGCCCTGCGGGCCGGGGTCGACAGCTTCACCGACCACGGCACCGACAGCTCGACGATCATCGGACGTATCCGGGGCGCGCTGGAGCGGGGCCTGCTGACGGAGGCCGACATCGACACGGCCGTGCGCCGTCAGCTCTCGGTGCGGTTCCGGCTCGGCGAGTTCGATCCGGGTGCGGACCCGTACGCCGGGGAGCAGCCCTTCGACACCCCCGAGCACCGGGCGCTCGCCCGGGAGGCCGCCGAGCAGGCGATCGTCCTGCTGAAGAACGACGGCGCGCTGCCGCTCGCCCCGGACGCCCGGATCGCGGTCGTCGGGCTGCTCGCCGACGAGTGCAAGCTCGACTGGTACAGCGGCAGCCTCATCCACCGCTCCACCCCGCTGGAGGGCCTCTACGAACGCTTCGGTGCCGAGCGCGTGGAGTTCGCCGAGGGGGTGGACCGGGTGCTGCTGAAGACCTCCGCCGGTACGTTCCTGCACGTCCCGCCGGCCCCCGAGGCGTCCGAGGCGGCGCGCGGCGCCGAGGGCGCCCTCGACCCGGCGCTGCTCGCGGGCCGCACCGACCTGCCGCCGCTCGTCGCTCAGGCGGACGGCACCGAACTCGCCCTGGTCGACTGGGGCGGGGGCGTGCTCACCCTGCGGGCGCCCGACGGCCGCTACCTCTCGGTCGCCGAGGACGGGTACGTGCGCGCCTCCGCCGACCAGCCGGGCGGCTGGGTCGTGCAGGAGACGTTCCGGCTGGAACCGCACGGGGACGGTCACCTCCTGAGGCATCTGGGGACGGGACGCCATGTGCGGGTCGCCGCCGACGGCGTGAAGGTTGCCGAGGAGGATCCCGAGGTCTTCGAACCGGTCGTCGTCGAGCGCGGGCAGGACGCGGTCACGCGCGTCGCGGCCGGCGCCGACGTGGTCGTGGTGGTCGCCGGAAACGACCCGCACATCAACGGGCGCGAGACCGAGGACCGTACGACGCTGCGGCTGCCCGCCCAGCAGGAGCGGCTGCTGCGCGCGGCCCGCGCCGCCAACCCGAACACGGTGCTGGTGCTGACCTCCGCCTATCCGTACGCGGTGGACCCGGCGGACCTCCCCGCGCTGCTGTGGACCGCGCACGGCGGTCAGGCCGCGGGCACCGCGCTGGCCCGGGTGCTCGCCGGTGACGTCTCCCCCGCCGGCCGGCTGCCGCAGACCTGGTACGCCGACGACGCCGACCTGCCGGACCTCCTCGACTACGACGTGATCGGCAGCCGGCAGACCTACCTGTACTTCGAGGGCACGCCGCTGTTCCCCTTCGGACACGGCCTGTCGTACGCGGGCTTCTCCTACGGGAAGCTGACCGCGGACGTCGACGACTCGGCGGTGCGGGTCTCCCTCACCGTCACCAACACCGGCGACGTCACCGCCGACGAGGTGCCCCAGCTCTACGTCCGGGCCGTGAACCCCTCGGTGCCGCGCCCGCGCCGCGAACTGCTGGCGCACCGGAGGGTGACGCTGGCGCCCGGGGAGTCGGCCGGGCTGTCCTTCGTGCTTCCGCTGTCCGCCTTCGCGTTCTGGGACGTGGCGGTGGGCCGGTGGCGGGTGGAGCCGGGGGCGTACGAGCTGCTGGCCGGGGCGTCCAGCGAGGACGTGCGGGCACGGGCCACGATCACCCTGGACGGCGAGCCGGCCGTCCCGCGTCCCGTCCTCGAACACGGCCTGGACGCCGCCTGCTTCGACGAGCAGAGCGGGGCCGAGATCGTCGACCGTACGAAGGCGGCGGGCGACTCGGTCACCGCCGTGGCCGGGAAGGACGGCGAACTCCTCTTCCGGCGCTGCGACTTCGGCGGCGGGGCGACGGAGGTGACCGTGGAGGTGTCCGGCGAGGGCACGGCCGAGGTCTCGCTCGACGGCGGGCCGGTGCTCGCCGAGCTGTCGCCGGGAGCACCCACGTCCGGCCCGTACGACTACACCACGCTCCGCGCGTCCTTCGCCGTCGTCGACGGTGTGCACGACGTGCGCCTGCGACTGCGCGGCCCGCTGCGGCTCGCGCACGTCGGCTTCTCCGGTTGAGGGTCCGGAGGCGGCCGGCGCGATGAAGGGGTCCGGCACCGGTGGGAACCGGTGCCGGACCCCTTCACGTCGTGTCGCTCCGCAGAAGGCCCGCGCCCCGGAATCCGCCCTCCGGACAGCCGCGCGGTCCCCGTGGTACCGGGACGGGAGACATCGGCGCCACGCCCTGAACACCTGTCCCCCGGTCCGTGGTACCGGGACGGGAGACATCGGCGCCACGCCCTGAC
>NZ_JBIRYZ010000030.1:0-14581 GCF_044390325.1 Streptomyces sp. NPDC018964 | reverse complement strand
CCCGTGGTACCGGGACGGGAGACATCGGCGCCACGCCCTGAACACCTGTCCCCCGGTCCGTGGTACCGGGACGGGAGACATCGGCGCCACGCCCTGAACACCTGTCCCCCGGTCCGTGGTACCGGGACGGGAGACATCGGCGCCACGCCCTGGACGCCTGTCCCCCGGTCGTGCGCGAAGGCTTCCGTTCAGCCGGTGCGCGGCCGTCTGAGCCGGTGCACGGTCATCTCAGCCGATGCGCGACCGTCCGAGCCGATGCACAGGTCTCAGCCGATACGCGGCCGTCTGAACCGATGCGCAGCCATCTCAGCCGATGCACAGGTCTCAGCCGGTGCATGGCTGCCTCAGCCGGTGCACGACCGTCTCAGCCGGTGCACGGGTCTCAGCCGATGCGCGGCCATCTCAGCCAGTGCGCAGGCGTCTCAGCCGGTGCACGGGCCTCAGCCGATGCACGACCGTCTGAACCGATGCGCGGCCATCTCGGCCGGTGCGCAGGCGTCTCAGCCGGTGCGCAGGCGTCGTCGGGCCTCCATCAGCGCGAATCCCAGCAGGTTCGGGCCCCGCCAGCACTCCGGGTCGCTCGCCCCCTCGTCGCCGGCCGCGAGGCCGATGCCCCACACCCGGTCCACCGGGCTCGCCTCGACCAGCACGCGCTCGCCCGTGCCCAGCAGAAAGGCCCGCAGGTCGTCGTGGGCCGCGAACTTGTGCACGCTGCCCTCGACGACGATGCCGAACCGCTCCCGGAGCCATGTCTCCTCGTCGAAGCCCCGCACCAGCCGCCCTGCCTTCTTCGCCTGCGCGGGGTGCCCCGCGGCCAGCACCCGCCGCTCCCCCTCCGGGTCACCGAACAGCCGGGCCTTGGCCGCCATCATCCAGTGCTCGGCGGTCGCGTACTCCACGCCGTCCACCGTGAACGGCGACGGCCACCACTGGCTGAGGCAGCTCGGCCCGGTCCGGCCGTCCGGTGACGGCCGGTGCCCCCAGAAGTGCAGGTACTTGACCTTCGCTCCGGTGCGGACCGCCTCGATCAGTTTCTCTCGTGAGTCCATCGGCCCCTGTGCTCCTCTCCTCGCGGTGTGACGCGCCCCCGCCGCCCCTTCCCGTCCCGAAACTGGGGCTCCGCCCCAGACCCCGCTCCCCGAACGCCGGAGAGGCTAGATTTCAGCCTCTCCGGCGTTCGAGGAGCGGGGGTCCGGGGGCAGCGCCCCCGGGACGGGACGGGTAAGGGCGGCGGGGGCGACTTCCGCGCCCGTCGGCGTGAGTCTGGCAGCAACCACTGACACTCCGTCCTGCCTTTTCCGTGGCGACTCGACACCTGGTCGACAGATTTCGTCGCGTAACCAAAAGGCAACAACGGAATCACTTGTTGGAGTCCCATCGCTCTGTCAGGATCGGCACTCAATTCGAGCTGGAGCCACGCCGCCCTCGGGGACACGGAGGAGAGCGACATGCACGACCCGGGCACCACCACCCCGGAACGTTTTCCCGCCCGGGACCGGTTCGCGGACGGCGCGCAGTTCATCGCGGGCCGCCTGACGAAGGGCACCTCGGGCCGGACCCACGCCGTCGTCGACCCGGCCACCGGTACCGAGGTGTACCCGTACGAACTCGCCGGCCCCCGTGACGTCGACGCGGCCGTCGCCGCCGCGCGGGAGGCGTTCCCGGCGTGGGCCGGCGCCACTCCCGGTGAGCGGTCCGACGCCCTGCACCGGTTCGCCGCCGTCGTCGCCGACCGCGCGGAGGACTTCGCCCGCGCGGAGTCGCTGCAGTGCGGCAAGCCCCTGAAGCTGAGCCGCGGGTTCGACGTCCCGGGCACGATCGACAACATCGCCTTCTTCGCCGGCGCCGCCCGCCACCTGACGGGGCAGTCGGCCGGCGAGTACTCCGGCGACCACACCTCGTACGTCCGCCGCGAGCCGATCGGCGTCGTGGGCTCCGTCGCCCCCTGGAACTACCCCCTCCAGATGGCCGCCTGGAAGATCCTCCCGGCGATCGCCGCGGGCAACACCGTCGTCCTCAAGCCCGCCGAGCTCACCCCGCTGACCTCGCTGCTCTTCGCGCAGGCCGCCACCGACGCGGGCATCCCGGACGGTGTGGTCAACGTCGTCACCGGTACCGGCGCGGAGGCGGGCGAGCACCTGGTCGGCCACCCCGGCGTGGCCATGGTCTCCTTCACCGGTTCCACCGCCGTCGGCAGGCGGGTCGCCGGGATCGCCACCGCCACCGTCAAGCGCCTCCACCTGGAGCTCGGCGGCAAGGCCCCCTTCGTCGTCTTCGACGACGCCGACCTCGACGCCGCCGTCCACGGCGCGGTCGCGGGCGCGCTGATCAACACCGGGCAGGACTGCACGGCCGCCACCCGCGCGTACGTGCAGCGCCCGCTCCACGAGGCGTTCGTCGAGCGCACCGCCGCCCTGATGGAGACCGTCCGGCTCGGCGACCCGTTCGCCCCCGGCACCGACCTCGGCCCGATGGTCTCGCACGCCCAGCGCGACCGGGTGGCCGGATTCGTCGACCGGGCGCGCGTCCACGCCCGCGTGGTGACCGGCGGTGAGGCCCCTCGGGGGGACCTGAGGGACGGCGCGTACTATCGCCCCACGCTCATCGCCGACGCGGCGCAGGACAGCGAGGTCGTGCAGTCCGAGATCTTCGGTCCGGTGCTGGTCGTCCTGCCCTTCGACACCGACGACGAGGGCATCGCGCTGGCCAACGACACCCCGTACGGACTCGCCGCCTCCGCCTGGAGCCGGGACGTGTACCGCACGGGCCGCGCCACCCGCGAGATCAAGGCCGGGTGCGTGTGGATCAACGACCACATCCCGATCATCAGCGAGATGCCGCACGGCGGCTACCGGGCGTCCGGCTTCGGCAAGGACATGTCCACCTATTCGTTCGAGGAGTACACGCAGGTCAAGCACGTCATGTTCGACAACACCGCGGTGGTCCGCAAGGACTGGCACCGCACCATCTTCGGGGACCGATAGCAGCCAGGCCGCCCGACCCGCGGCCACCCTCCCGAAAGGGCACCACGCGCATGGAGCAGTACGAGCCCGACCGCCTCTCACCGGCCCGGGCGGCCGCCGTGCGGCGCAGCCTCCGCACCGGCAGGGCGGCCCTGTCCCGCCGTTCCCTGCTGCGCGCCTCCGCGGGCGGCGCGCTCGCGGCCGGCGGTCTCGGCGCGCTGAGCGGCTGCGGCATCCCCCCGGCCGGAAACACCCGGGGCGGTGTCCCGGCGGAGGACCACTCGAAGGAGGAGAAGACCGTCACCTTCTCCAACTGGACCGAGTACATGGACGTCGACGACAGCGGGCGCGCGCACCCCACGCTGGACGCGTTCACGGAACGTACCGGCGTCAAGGTCACGTACACCGAGGACATCAACGACAACACCGAGTTCTTCGGCAAGATCAAGCCGCAGCTCGCCGCGGGCCAGGACACCGGCCGCGACCTCATCGTCCTCACCGACTGGCTGGCCGCCCGCCTGATCCGCCTCGGCTGGGTGCAGAAACTGGACCCGGCCAACCTCCCGCACGCCTTCGCCAACCTGTCGCCCCAGTTCCGCAGCCCCGACTGGGACCCGGGCCGCGCCTACTCCTACCCCTGGCAGGGCATCGCGACCGTCATCGCCTACAACAAGAAGGCGCTCGACGGTGTCGAGGTGCGGACCCTCTCCGACCTGCTGGACAACCCGAAGCTCAAGGGCCGGGTCGGACTGCTCACCGAGATGCGCGACACCATGGGCCTGACCCTGCTCGACATGGGCAAGGAGCCGGAGAGGTTCACCGCCGACGACTACGACGCGGCGCTCGCCCGCCTGCAGAGGGCCGTCGACAAGGGCCAGATCCGCCGCTTCACCGGCAACGACTACACCGCGGACATCAGCAAGGGCGACTTCGCCGCCTGTGTGGCCTGGGCCGGGGACGTCGTCCAGCTCAAGGCGGACAACCCGGACATCGACTTCCTGATCCCCGACAGCGGCTACATGATGTCCAGCGACAACCTGCTCGTCCCCGACAAGGCCCGTCACAAGACCAACGCCGAGCGGCTGATCGACTACTACTTCGAGCCGGGGCCGGCCGCGGAACTCGCCGCCTACATCAACTTCGTCTGCCCGGTCGAGGGAGTGAAGGACGAGCTCGCGAAGCTCGACGAGGACGCGGCGAACAACCCGCTGATCCTCCCCGACCGGGCCATGCAGGCCAAGTCCCGTGCCTTCCGCTCACTGAGCGCCGAGGAAGAGACGGAATTCGAAGAGAAGTTCGCGAAGCTCACTGGGGCGTGACGAGATGAAGACGACCGAAGACACCACCACGGCCGGCCACGGCGGCGGGGACGTCCGCCTCACCGGCATCGGCAAGACGTACGGCTCCTTCACCGCCGTGCACCCCCTCGACCTGACCGTGCCGCAGGGCTCCTTCTTCGCCCTGCTCGGCGCGTCCGGCTGCGGCAAGACCACCACCCTGCGGATGATCGCCGGCCTGGAGGAGCCCACGAGCGGCACCGTCCACCTCGGCGACCAGGACGTCACCGCGCTGCCGCCGTACAAGCGGCCGGTGAACACGGTCTTCCAGTCCTACGCCCTCTTCCCGCACCTCGACATCTTCGAGAACGTCGCCTTCGGTCTGCGCCGGCGCGGCATCCGAAGCGTGAGGAAGCAGGTCGAGGAGATGCTGGAGCTGGTGCAGCTCGGCGAGCAGGCCCGCAAGAAGCCGCACCAGCTCTCCGGCGGCCAGCAGCAGCGCGTCGCGGTGGCCCGCGCGCTGATCAACCACCCCAAGGTACTGCTGCTCGACGAGCCGCTGGGCGCCCTCGACCTGAAGCTGCGCCGCCAGATGCAGCTGGAGCTCAAGCGCATCCAGACCGAGGTCGGCATCACCTTCGTGCACGTCACGCACGACCAGGAGGAGGCCATGACCATGGCCGACACGGTCGCCGTGATGAACGCCGGCCGCGTCGAGCAGCTCGGCTCGCCCACCGATCTGTACGAGAACCCGCGCACCACGTTCGTCGCCAACTTCCTCGGCACCTCCAACCTCATCGAGGCCGAGGTCGACGCGAGGTCCGGCGACGGGATCGTCCTCAGGGCGGGCGGCGGCAAGCTCGTCCTGCCCAGTGCCCGCACCAGCGCGCCCACGACGGCCGGCGGCAAGGTGCTGGTCGGGGTGCGCCCGGAGAAGATCTCCCTCACCCACGCCGACGACGCCGGCGCGATACCCGAGGGCCGCAACCGGATCACCGGGCGGATCGCCGCCTCCAGTTTCATCGGCGTGTCCACGCAGTTCGTCGTCGACAGCCCGGTCTGCTCCGACGTCGAGGTCTACGTCCAGAACATCGACCGCGATCCCCGGCTGGTGCCCGGCGCCGAGGTGGTCCTGCACTGGAACCCGGCGCACACCTTCGGACTGGACGCGGCGCAGTCCCCACTTGCCGGGACAGTGGGCTCCGCGGGCGTCGGGACGGCCGGGGAAGAGGTCGCCCGATGACGACGGTCACCGAGGCGCCGCCCCTGGCGCCCGCCCCGCCGGAGCGGAAGCCACCGCGCGGGCGGGGCCGCTGGACGCCGTACCTGCTCCTGCTGCCCGGTCTGCTCTGGCTGTTCGTGTTCTTCGCGCTGCCGGTGATCTACCAGGCCTCCACGTCCGTGCAGACGGGCTCCCTGGAGGAGGGTTACCAGGTCACCTGGCACTTCGCCACCTACGGGGACGCGCTGTCCGAGTACTGGCCGCAGTTCGTGCGCTCGGTGCTCTACGCGGCCTCCGCGACCGTGCTGTGCCTGCTGCTCGGCTACCCGCTGGCGTATCTGATCGCCTTCCGCGCGGGACGCTGGCGGAACCTGATCATGATCCTGGTGATCGCGCCGTTCTTCACCAGCTTCCTGATCCGCACGCTCGCCTGGAAGACGATCCTCGCCGACGGCGGCCCGGTGGTCGACGCCCTGAACACCTTGCACGTCCTGGACGTCACGGCGTGGCTCGGCTGGACCGCCGGCGACCGGGTGCTCGCCACGCCGCTCGCGGTGGTGTGCGGTCTGACGTACAACTTCCTGCCGTTCATGATCCTGCCGCTCTACACCTCGCTGGAGCGCATCGACCCCCGGCTGCACGAGGCGGCGAACGACCTGTACGCCAGGCCGTCGACCACCTTCCGCAGGGTCACCTTCCCGCTGTCGATGCCGGGCGTGGTCTCCGGCACGCTGCTGACCTTCATCCCGGCGTCCGGCGACTACATCAACGCGGATCTGCTCGGCTCGACCGACACCCGCATGGTCGGCAATGTCATCCAGTCGCAGTTCCTGCGCATTCTCGACTATCCGACGGCCGCGGCGCTCTCGTTCCTCCTGATGGCCGCGATCCTCGTCGTCGTCACGCTCTACATCCGCAAGTCCGGCACGGAGGATCTGGTTTAAATGACCTTCGTCAACTGGCTCAAGCGTCATTTCGTGGTCATCGCGGGACTGCTGACCCTCGCCTATCTCCTCCTGCCGAACGTCGTCGTCACCGTGTTCTCCTTCAACCAACCGAAGGGGCGCTTCAATTACACGTGGCAGGAATTCTCCACCGAGGCGTGGAAGGACCCCTGCGGCGTCTCCGGACTGTGCGCCTCGCTGTCGCTCAGCCTCCAGCTCGCCCTGTGGGCGACGCTCGGCGCCACCCTGCTCGGCACGATGATCGCCTTCGCGCTGGCCCGCTACCGCTTCCGCGCCCGCCCCGCGGTGAACTCGCTGATCTTCCTGCCGATGGCGATGCCCGAGGTGGTCATGGCGGCCTCGCTGCTCACCCTGTTCCTCAACATGGGTGCCCGGCTCGGCTTCTGGACGATCCTGATCGCCCACATCATGTTCTGCCTCAGCTTCGTCGTGGTCGCCGTGAAGGCGCGCGTGATGTCGATGGACCCGAGGCTGGAGCAGGCCGCGCAGGACCTGTACGCCGGCCCGTTCCAGACGTTCGTCCGGGTCACGCTGCCGATCGCCGCCCCCGGCATCGCGGCGGGCGCGCTGCTCGCCTTCGCGCTCTCCTTCGACGATTTCATCATCACCAATTTCAACGCCGGCTCGACCGTCACCTTCCCGATGTTCGTATGGGGCTCCGCGCAGCGCGGAACTCCCGTGCAGATCAATGTGATCGGTACGGCCATGTTCGCCCTCGCCGTCCTGCTGGTCCTGGTCTCGATGGTCATCGGAAACCGCCGCAACCGGCAGAAGGCATGAAAGCACCGTAGGGAGTCGACATCATGGCCCCTGGCGCCATGAGCCGTTGGACGACATCACTTTCCGAGGCCCGGCCGGTCTCCTACCGGCTGGACGCCCCCGGCGGGCCCGGCCCCGAACCCGCCCTCACCGGCGCCGAGTACGACGACCGGCCGGAGACGTACGCCTGGACCGGCATCGCGCTCACCAAGTGGTCGCCGGCCAGGGCGGACGCGCGGGCCGGGCGGCGCGATCCGTGGCTGCGGACGATGGACCGGCCGGGCCTGGGCTTCGACAGCTGAGCCGCCGGGCCGGTCAGCCGGTCCCCGTCCGGGAGCCGGGAGCCCCGGCGGAGCTCCGACGGCCGCCCCGGCCGGCCAGCAGCCACACGCCGGCCAGCAGCACCGCGCCGAGGCACCAGCTGGCCGCCACGTCCAGCGGCCAGTGGTAGCCCCGGCGCACCAGCCCGAACGAGGCGCCGGCGACGAGGACGGCGCAGACCACGACGAGCGCGCGGCGCGCCGCCGGCGAACGCAGCAGCGGGAGGAGGAGCAACGTCGCCGCGCCGTACGCCACGACGGCGGTGGCCGTGTGCCCGGAGGGGTAGTAGCCGACCGCCGGGGGCACAGCCGGGGTTCCCGGGCGGTCGGTCCACTCCTTCAGGGGCGCGACCAGCGCCGGCACCAGTGCCATCGCCGCGAGTCCGGCCGCGGGCGGCAGCCACCAGCGGTCCACACCTGTGGCACGTCCGCGCAGGGCGACGTACGCCAGCGCGATCGCCAGGACGGGGAGGGCGACCTGGACGTTGCCGAGGTCGGCGAGGAGTTCGGAGGCCCGGTCCGGATGGACCAGTTCCCGGCTCAGCCGCTCGTCGAGGCCCACCAGCGGACCGTCGGCGACGACCTGCCAGGTGATCAGCGCGAAGAGGAGAACGGGCGGTCCCAGCAGCAGCATGGTGCACAGCTTCGCAGGTAAGGGCCGGTGCATGCCGAAGGGCCAGTGCAAAGGGGGGGTGTGCACTGGCCCTTCTGGAACGGCGTGCCGTGTGAGGTGCCCGGACGGCCGTCCGGACCGGAACGTCGCGCGCCCCGGGGGGTGTGGGGCGGGCGACCGTCCGATCGTGAGGAGACCCGAGGCCCTCGGGCCCCGGTTCGTGTGCGCGAGGCACGACCAGGTCGAAGCTGGGGAGGCCCCGGCCTGAACCAGTCCACGGTTCCCCGTGGACGGGGTGTATCTCTCATCCACGAGGAAACCTACGGCAGGGGGGTGGCCCCGCGACAGGGCCGACGGGCCCCTGTCATCCACCTCGCACACGTTCTTCACACGCTCTGCGCTCACCGGTCCCGGCGGCCGTTCCGGGCGGCTCACCTGCCCTGATGCCGGCTCAGATGCGCGCGAACGCCTGCTCGATGATGTCGAGGCCCTCGTTCAGCAGGTCCTCGCCGATGACCAGCGGGGGCAGGAAGCGCAGCACGTTGCCGTAGGTGCCACAGGTCAGGACCAGCAGGCCCTCCTGGTGGCAGGCCTTGGCCAGCGCGGCCGTCGCCTCGGGGTTCGGCTCCTTGGTGGCGCGGTCCTTGACCAGTTCGATGGCGATCATCGCGCCCCGGCCGCGGACGTCGCCGATGACGTCGTACTTCTCGGCCATGGCGGTGAGGCGGGCCTTCATGATCGCCTCGATGTTCTTCGCCCTGGCGTTGAGGTCGAGCTCCTTCATCGTCTCGATCGCGCCGAGCGCGCCCGCGCAGGCGACCGGGTTGCCGCCGTAGGTGCCGCCCAGGCCGCCCGAGTGGGCGGCGTCCATGATCTCGGCGCGGCCGGTGACGGCGGCCAGCGGCAGACCGCCGGCGATGCCCTTCGCGGTGGTGATCAGGTCCGGGACGATGCCCTCGTCCTCGCAGGCGAACCACTGGCCGGTGCGGCAGAAGCCGGACTGGATCTCGTCGGCGACGAAGACGATGCCGTTGTCCTTGGCGAACTCGCTGATCGCGGGCAGGAAGCCCTTGGCCGGCTCGATGAAGCCGCCCTCGCCGAGCACCGGCTCGATGATGATCGCGGCCACGTTCTCGGCGCCGACCTGCTTGGAGATCTGGTCGATGGCCTGCGCGGCGGCCTCCGGGCCCGCGTTCTCCGGGCCGGTCGGCCAGCGGTAGCCGTAGGCGACCGGGACGCGGTACACCTCGGGCGCGAACGGGCCGAAGCCGTGCTTGTACGGCATGTTCTTCGCGGTCAGCGCCATGGTGAGGTTCGTACGGCCGTGGTAGCCGTGGTCGAAGACGACGACCGCCTGCCGCTTCGTGTACGCACGCGCGATCTTGACGGCGTTCTCGACGGCCTCGGCGCCGCTGTTGAACAGCGCGGACTTCTTGGCGTGGTCGCCCGGGGTCAGCTCGGCGAGCGCCTCGGCGACGGCCACGTAGCCCTCGTACGGCGTGACCATGAAGCAGGTGTGGGTGAAGTCGGCGAGCTGGGCGGAGGCGCGGCGGACGACGGCCTCGGCGGAGGCGCCGACGGAGGTCACGGCGATGCCGGAGCCGAAGTCGATCAGCCGGTTGCCGTCGACGTCCTCGATGATGCCGCCGCCCGCGCGGGTGGTGAACACGGGCAGCACGGAGCCCACGCCCTGCGCGACCGCGGCGGTGCGGCGGGCCTGCAGCTCCTGCGACTTCGGGCCGGGGATGGCGGTGACGACGCGGCGCTCCTGCGGAAGTGCGGTCATGCGGGGCTCCTGGGGGGTGTTTCGGACGCTTGCGTTCTTTTCTCGCAGGCTAGGGCCGCCGAGGAGGGCTGGGCATGCTCCATGTGGGCGTTGTCCGGGGTCTCCCGTTGTCCGTGATGGACATAGCGGGGGTGGGCTCGCCCGCCCGCGTCGGCGGCCGTGCCTCCCCCGCTCCCGGCTTCGCTCGAGCGGTGGAGGCACGACTGCCCGCGGCCGGGGCCCCGCAAGCGGTGGATTTGCCCTGTCGGGGCGTTAGATTGACCGCTGACGGCGGATGGAGCGGCTGCTCAGGGGGCAGGGCGATGGACAGCGACGGTACCCAGGACGCACGGGGCACGCATGCCGACCCCGTACCGCGCCCGGCGAGTCCGCCGGACGTGCCGAAGGCGCCACCGCGTCCGAGCCGGGCACCGGGCGTGCCGCCCGCGCCCGGACAGGCTCCCCGGCCCGTGTCCACCGTCGCCGCCTGGCTCGACACGGAGAGGCCGGCCGCCCGGCCGGGGATCTGGCGGTACGGCTACCGTCCGAAGGAGATCCCGGAACGAATCGCTCCGACGACGGTCGCCGGCATGCTGATCCCGGTCGCCCTGGCGATCGGGGCATGGTCGCTCTGGCAGCGCGGCTACTTCCCGTTCAAGGGTGCCGTCCTGCGGCTCTTCACGCCGGACGACTGGTGGTGGGCCGGTACGGTGGTGACTCCCAAGCCAGTCGAGGGACGTGTGGAGCCGCTCCCGGGGATGCTCTTCCTGCACGTCGCCGACGCCGTCTTCTTCGCCGCGCTCGTGCTCGCGGTAGGGGTGCTCGGCAGTTGGCGGGCCATCGTCCGCCACTACGTGAGCCGGGTGGCCCAGCCGGGACAGGCCCTGATCGCCGCCGGTCTGGCCGTCCTCGCCCTCAGTTTCGTCTTCCCCGACGCCTTCCCGGTGCTCGGCTGGGCGGAGGCGCCGGTCCTCTATCCACTGCTGTCCCTCACCGTGCTGGTCACGGACAGCTACGACCTGATGAGCTCCGTCCTCTACACGTACACGCTGCACACGGTCGTCACGCTGCTCGTGCTGTGGCCGTTCGCCCGCCTCGGCGACTGGGTGCCGTACGCGAGGAGGCTGCTCGCCTCCCGCCGGCCGGCCGCCGACGCCGCCGAGGTGCCCGACCGGCCCCGCTCCCAGTGGCCCGCTCTCCGCGACGCCGGCCAGCACGAGGCCGCGGACCTGCTCACCGCCGAGGTCGCCGGCGGCCGGATGAACGACGTCGACTGCGCCCGCGTCGAGCACGCCTTCGCCGTCGCCCGGCGCACCGCCGCCCTGGGCGCCTTCCGCGACACCGTCCTGAGCCGGGGCGGCGCGGCATGGACGCATCCCTCCGGCGCCCGGGACGTGCCGCGTCGGACCGCCCTCCACGACCTGCTCGCCGGTCAGGTGCGCCTCGGCCGCTGGGTGGAGCACGAGCACGCCCCGCTGCCGTACCACGGCGCGGGAGCGGCCCTCGGCCCGGACGTGCTCGGCACCTCGCTGCTCGCCGTCGGCCCCTCCGGGTCCGGCAAGACCCGCACCCTCGTCGAGCCGGTGACCGAGGCGCTCACCCTCCAGGCGCTCACCGGGAGCTGCGCCGTCGTGGCCGTCTCCGCCGCCGGGAGCCCGCTGTGCGGGGACGACCTCTTCGACGTGATCGTGCGGATCGGTGACGCGTCCTCGGTGCACGACCTCGACCCGTACGCCGAGTCCGACGATCCGGACGAAGCGGCCGCGATTCTCGCCGAGGCGCTGGTGGGCGACCTCGACACGGGCGGCGCGCGGGGCGCCGCCACCGCCCTGGCCCAACTGCTCGGCCCCTTCCGGGCGGTGCACGGGCGCTTCCCCGCCCTGCCGGAGCTGCGCGAGCTGCTGGAGGGCGAGGAAAGGGCGCTGACCCCGTTGCGGCAGGCGCTCGCCGAGAGCGGGGACGACGTCATGTGCCGCGAGCTCGACGCCCGTGTCCGGCAGACGGGTACGCCGGGCGACGCGGGCCGGCCCCTGGCCGACCGGCTGGCCCTGCTGGACCGGCCGGTGTTCGCGGGCTTCCTCGGCAGGGGCGGCCCGGGCCGGCTCTTCTCCCTGCGCGCGATCGCCCACCACCCCCTGCGGGTGCGGATCGATCTGCCCGAGCACGGTCACGAGGAGGCCGGCCGGCTGATCACGCGGCTGGTGCTCGCACAGTTCCACGCCGCCGTCCGGGCCGGCCGGCGCGCGCACTTCGCCGCCCTGGTCCTGGACGACGCGACCGGCACGGTCACCGCGGAGTCGGTCCGGCGCATCCAGCGGCTGCGTTCGCAGAACGCGGGCGTGCTGCTCGCCCTGCGCACCGTCGGTGACGTCCCCGAGGCGCTGCACGGCCCGCTGTACGGAGCGGTTGGCTGCCGCATGGCCTTCTGCGGTGTCACCACCTGGGACGGCAGCCGGTTCGCGCAGACCTGGGGCACCGAGTGGGTGGAGACGACGGAGGTCGCCAAGCACACCGTCTTCGCCGACCAGCCGATGACGCGGTTCCTCCACGCGGTGCGCAAGCGGCTGACGGGACAGGAGGTGACGACGGAAGCGGTCACCGTGCGCCAGGTCGAGCGGGAGCGGTGGTCGGCGTCGCAGCTGGCGCACGCGGTGCCGCCCGGTCACGCGGTGCTGTCGCTGACGACCGTCGAGGGCGAGCACGCGCCGCCGCTGCTGGTGGACCTCCGCGGGTGATCTTCCCGGCCGGGCGGCCGGGGACCGTACAGTGAGGCAGAATCGGCACAGGCCGTTCATACGCCGCGGCCAAAAGATCACCGCGTTCTCCCTCACCCGACGCAGACCCGAAGGCTCAAGGCACCCATGCCCCCGACGCTCGCCTCGCTCGTCCACCACTCCGCGCTCAGACTGACGGTGCGCGCGGGCGAGGACCGCCTCGACGTGCCGGTCCGCTGGGCGCACGCCAGTGAGCTCGCCGACCCCGTGCCGTACATGGAGGGCGGGGAGCTGCTGCTGATCACCGCGCTCAAGCTCGACGCGGAGGACCGGGAAGCGATGCGCCGCTATGTGAAGCGGCTGGTGGGCGCGGGTGTCGTCGGGCTCGGCTTCGCCGTCGGGGTCCACTACGAGGACGTCCCGGACGCCCTGGTCGAGGCGGCGCGCGCGGAGGGCCTGCCGCTGCTCGAGGTGCCCCGCCGCACCCCGTTCCTGGCGATCAGCAAGGCCGTGTCCGCCGCCATCGCCGCCGACCAGTACCGCGCGGTGACCGCGGGGTTCGCGGCCCAGCGGGAACTGACGAGGCAGGCCCTGGCCGAGGGGCCGGCGGGACTGCTGGCCGCGCTCGCCGCCCAGGTCGACGGGTGGGCCGCGCTGTACGACGCCTCGGGCGCCGTCGTGGCCGCGGCACCGGAGTGGGCGGTGCGGCGCGCCGCGCGGCTCGTCCCGGACGTGACCCGGCTGCGGGAGCGGCCCGCGCCCGCCTCCTCGGTAGTGGCCGGCCCGGAGAACGAGGACCGGGTCGAACTGCACTCCCTCGGCACCGGCCGGCGCCCCCGCGCGGCGCTCGCCGTCGGCACGGCCGCCGCCCTCGGCACCGCCGAGCGGTACGCCGTCCACTCCGCGGTCGCCCTGCTCACCCTGACCACGGAACGCTCCCGCTCCCTGCACGCCGCCGAGCAGCGCATCGGCGCCGCCGTCCTGCGCATGCTGCTCGCCGGGGAGCCGGACCACGCCCGCGCGGTGGCCGGGGACCTGTACGACGACCTGCTCGACGCGCCCTTCCGGATCATCGTGGCCGCCGGGGGCGAGGCGAACGGCGACGCCCTCGGCGCCCTCGCCGAGGTCGCGGAGTCCGCCGCCGCCCGCTCCGGGGAGGCGGTCCTGGTCGTGCCGGAGGGGAACCGGCTGGTCATACTGGCCTGCGACGGCGGCGCCGTCGTGGCCGCCTGCCGCGACCACGCCGCCGCGCGGGAGGCGGCCCGCAAGTCCGACGACGACGAACTGGTCGTCGGACTGTCCGCACCGGCCGGACCGATCGCCGCGTCCGCCGCCTACAAGCAGGCCGAGCAGGCGCTCTCGGTGGCGCGGCGGCGGGGGAGGGTGCTGGTGGAGCACGAGCACATGGCCGCCGGGTCGGTCCTGCCGCTGCTCGCCGACGACGCGGTCAGGGCGTTCGCCGACGGGCTGCTGCGCGCCCTGCGCGAACACGACGCGACGGGCCGCGGCGACCTCGTCGCCTCGCTGCGCGCCTGGCTCTCCCGCCACGGCCAGTGGGACGCGGCGGCGGCCGACCTCGGCGTCCACCGCCACACCCTCCGCTACCGCATGCGCCGGGTGGAGGAGATCCTCGGCCGCTCCCTGGACGACCCGGACACCCGCATGGAACTGTGGCTGGCCCTGAAGGCGACAGCCCCGGAGTAACACCCCGGCCCACCCGACCCCATCAACCCATCCGGTCCCTCCAGCCCCCAGCCCACCCGACCCCTCCCACCCCACCCGACCCCTCCCACCCCGTCCGGCCCCTCCCCGGCCCGTCCAGCCCTCCCTTAAACCGTCCGCCCCTCCCAGCCCGTCCGGCGCCCCCCAAACCGTCTGGCCTCTCCCCCTAGATGAATGAGTCCGATGTTTGTGCTGGCCGCGACCATGGCGAAGGGCGCCCGTTGGCTCGTGTGTGACTACCAGCCTGGACGCCCTTCTTGC
>NZ_JBIRYZ010000029.1:94475-108558 GCF_044390325.1 Streptomyces sp. NPDC018964 | reverse complement strand
AGGAGTGCGTCGAGAATGGTGTCGCTGATCTGGTCAGCGATCTTGTCGGGGTGACCCTCGGTCACGGACTCCGAGGTGAACAGGCGACGGGACACAACGCTCCCTGGGGTTGCAGCGGCTGCTGGCTGATCATTGGCGAACGGCGGGGGCTGCACCCGACGCCGTCCGTGGAACAGTTTATCGGTCGCGCTTCGCCACGGGTCCCCCTGTCTCGTCTCGCGAGAGCGCTGTGACCTGCGGCACGGGCATTCTGCCCATGCTCGGCGAGGTTGGCCAGAGGCGCCACGCCCCGAACGAGCCGGGTTTCGGGGAACCGCGGACGAAGAATGAACCACTCATCCGAGGCGCTCGGCCACCAGGTCCCACACTGTTTCGGCCAGGGCTTCCTTCGGGCCGTGCGCGACGGGGGTCTCGCTGCCGTCGGCACCCAGCACCACGGCCTCGTTCTCCTCGGAGCCGAAGGTCTTGCGCTCCCCCACCTCGTTCACCACCAGCAGGTCGCAGCCCTTGCGCTTCAGCTTGGCGCGGCCGTTGGCGAGCACGTCGTCGGTCTCGGCGGCGAAGCCGACGATCACCTGTCCGGCGCGCACCCGGTCGCCGGAGATCTCGGCGAGGATGTCCGGATTCCGTACCAGGGTGATGGGCTCGGGCTCCTGGTCGTCCTTCTTCTTGATCTTGCCGGTGGCGTAGGCGGCCGGCCGGAAGTCGGCGACGGCCGCGGCCATGACCACGGCGTCCGCGTCGGCGGCGGCGCCGAGGACGGCCTCGCGCAGTTCCATCGCGGTCCCGACCCGGACGAGGTCCACGCCCGCCGGGTCGGGCAGGGTGGCGTTGGCGGCGATCAGCGTGACGCGGGCGCCGCGGGCGGCGGCGGTGCGGGCGAGGGCGTAGCCCTGCTTGCCGGAGGAGCGGTTGCCGAGGAAGCGGACGGGGTCGAGGGGCTCGCGGGTGCCTCCGGCGCTGACGACGACGTGCCGGCCCTCGAGGTCGGGCCCGGTGACGCCGCGGGCCAGCACCCGGCGGCAGACCTCGAAGATCTCGCCCGGGTCGGGCAGCCGGCCCTTGCCGGTGTCGACGCCGGTGAGGCGGCCGACGGCCGGTTCGATCACGACGGCGCCGCGGCGGCGCAGGGTGGCCACGTTCTCCCGGGTGGCCGGGTGCTCCCACATCTCGGTGTGCATGGCGGGGGCGAAGACGACCGGGCAGCGGGCGGTGAGCAGGGTGTTGGTGAGGAGGTCGTCGGCCAGGCCGTGGGCCGCCCTGGCGAGCGTGTCGGCGGTGGCGGGGGCGACGACCACCAGGTCGGCGTGCTGTCCGATGCGGACGTGCGGCACCTCGTGGACGTCGTCCCAGACCTCGGTGGAGACCGGGTTCCCGGAGAGCGCGGACCAGGTGGCGGCGCCGACGAAGTGCAGTGCGGAGGCGGTGGGGACGACCCGTACGTCGTGTCCCGACTCCGTCAGCCGCCTGAGCAGCTCACAGGCCTTGTACGCGGCGATGCCACCGCTGACCCCCAGAACGACCTTCGGCTTGTCCACCGTCTCTCCCCGGACCTCGGAAATGTGCGACCACCCCCATGAGACACCACAGGCCCGGCAACGTGCTGCCGGGCCTGTGGAAAAGTCAGCTGCGATCAGCTGATACGACGTACCGACCGATTACTGAACGGGGCCTTCGACGGCCTCGGAGGTCAGCAGTCCCGCGTTGATCTCGCGCAGGGCGATCGAGAGCGGCTTCTCGTGGACGTGGGTGTCGACGAGGGGACCGACGTACTCGAGCAGGCCCTCGCCGAGCTGCGAGTAGTACGCGTTGATCTGGCGGGCCCGCTTGGCCGCGTAGATCACGAGGCTGTACTTCGAGTCCGTGGCCTCGAGGAGCTCGTCGATCGGCGGGTTGATGATGCCCTCGGGCGCGGAGATGGAAGAGGACACGCTCTACCTTCCGATGGATGGGAAAGATTCAGTCGGCGCGACCGGTGAACGATTGCTCACGATCACACGACGTTCATCAAGGCTAGCAGCTCGCGGGCCACGTCCTCGACGGAGGTGTTGACCAGGGTGGTGTCGAACTCCGGCTCGGCTGCCAGTTCGGTCTTCGCGGCCTCCAGCCGGCGCTCGATGACCTCGGGCGACTCGGTGCCCCGGCCCGTGAGCCTGCGCACGAGCTCCTCCCAGGAGGGAGGGGCCAGGAACACCGACCGGGCCTCGGCCATGGACTCGCGGACCTGCCGCGCGCCCTGGAGGTCGATCTCCAGCAGCACCGGCACGCCCGCCTCCAGGTGCTCCAGCACCGCCGCGCGGGGGGTGCCGTAGCGGTTGCCAGCGAACTCGGCCCACTCCAGCAGCTCGCCGTTGGCGATCAGCTTGTCCATCTCCTCGTCGGTGACGAAGAAGTAGTGGACTCCGTGCTGCTCCCCGGGACGGGGCGCCCGGGTCGTCGCCGACACCGAGAGCCAGACCTCGGGGTGTTCCTTGCGCATATGGGCGACGACCGTGCTCTTGCCGACCCCGGAGGGGCCGGAGAGCACGGTCAGCCGCGGACGTTCAGTCATGCAGCGATTATTCCAGCAATCACGGGGTGTCCGGGACGTCGGTCCCGGACTGGCCCGTGCTCAGGAACCGGTGCTGCCGAACTCTCGCTCCAGGGAGGCGATCTGGTTGGAACCGAGACCACGCACGCGGCGGCTCTCGGAGATGCCCAGTCGCTCCATGATCTGCTTGGCGCGGACCTTGCCCACGCCCGGCAGGGACTCCAGCAGGGCGGAGACCTTCATCTTGCCGATGACGTCGTTCTCCTGGCCCTGCTTGATGACCTCGTGAAGGGAGGCGCCGGAGTGCTTGAGTCGATTCTTGACCTCGGCCCGCTCCCGGCGAGCCGCGGCGGCCTTTTCGAGCGCGGCTGCGCGCTGTTCAGGGGTAAGGGGCGGAAGAGCCACGCCTACGTCACCTCGGATGTCGAACTGTCGGATACGGACCGGTGAGGAACCTAGTCGCCCCACACCTGAGGAGTCACGAACGACACCGTCGTCCGTTCACTCTCCGTCGGAGACTAGCGGCCAACTCCGCCGGAGTCAGCGAGAACTGCGGAAAAGTCCTGGTCAGCCTCTGCCAGGCCGGACATTTAAGACATAATCCCCCGGATTTGAGGATGTATCCAGAGTCCGGCGACCACGGATTCCCCCGTCCGCCGCTTCAGGCCCGCGTCACGGCGGTCCCGATCTCCTCCGCGAAACGCTCCGCGGCGTCACGCAGAGCGACCACGTCGGGACCGTGGCGCAACACTCCCCGGCTGACGTTCGGCACCACGTTGCGCACCGCGCGGCCGAAGACCGCCGGGAGATCGGCCGCCGTGGCCCCCTGCGCGCCGATACCGGGCGCGAGGATCGGCCCGCCCATGTCCAGGTCGTACGAGGAGAGGTCGCCGAGCGTCGCGCCGACCACCGCGCCGAAGGACCCGAGCGGCTCCTCGCCCGCGTTCTCGACGGCCAGGTGCCCGAGCACGGTCGCCCCGACGGTGCGCCCGTCGGCGCGGATCGCGTGCTGGACCTCGCCGCCCTCCGGGTTGGACGTCAGCGCCAGCACGAACAGCCCGGTGCCGGTCTCGCGGGCCAGCGCGACGGCCGGGCTGAGCGAGCCGTAACCGAGGTACGGCGAGACGGTGAGCGCGTCGGAGAACAGGGGCGCGTCCTCGTGCAGGAAGGACTCGGCGTAGGCGGCCATGGTGGAGCCGATGTCGCCGCGCTTGGCGTCCATGACGACCAGCGCCCCGGCCGCCCGCGCCTCCCGGACCGTCTCCTCCAGGACGGCGACGCCGCGCGAGCCGAAGCGCTCGAAGAAGGCGCTCTGCGGCTTGAGCACGGCGACGCGGTCGGCGACCGCCTCGACGACCGTGCGGCTGAACCGCTCCAGGCCCGTGACGTCGTCGTTCAGGCCCCACTCGGCGAGCAGGGAGGCGTGCGGGTCGATGCCCACGCACAGCGGGCCCCGCTCGTCCATCGCGCGGCGCAGCCGCGCGCCGAAGGGTTCCGGACCGGTCATGCCGTCGTCCTCACGTCGGCGCCCACCGCGTCGGCGAGCGTGGCGTACGGGCTGGTGCGCAGCCGCGCGGCGAGCCCCTTGTGCATGGCGCGGCCCCAGAAGGGGCCCTCGTAGATGAAGGCGCTGTACCCCTGGACCAGCGTGGCACCGGCCAGGATGCGCTGCCAGGCGTCCTCGGCGTTCTCGACGCCGCCGACGCCGACCAGGGTGATCCGGTCGCCCACGCGCGCGTAGAGGCGGCGCAGCACCTCCAGGGAGCGTGCCTTGAGGGGGGCGCCGGAGAGGCCGCCGGTCTCCTGGACGAGGGCGGGCGAGGACGTCAGGCCGAGGCTCTCGCGGGCGATGGTGGTGTTGGTGGCGATGATGCCGTCCAGGCCGAGTTCCACGGCGAGGTCGGCGACCGCGTCGACGTCCTCGTCGGCGAGGTCGGGGGCGATCTTCACCAGCAGCGGCACCCGGCGGGCGGGCACCGTGCGGTCGGCGGCCTCCCGGACGGCGGCGAGCAGCGGGCGCAGGTGGTCCACGGCCTGCAGATCGCGCAGCCCCGGCGTGTTCGGGGAGGAGACGTTGACGACCAGGTAGTCGGCGTAGGGCGCCAGCCGCTCGGCGGACTTCACGTAGTCGGCGACAGCCTCGTCCTCGGGGACGGCCTTGGTCTTGCCGATGTTGACGCCGACGACCGTCCTGAAGACGGGCGTACGGGAGGCCAGGCGGGCCGCGACGGCCAGCGAACCCTCGTTGTTGAAGCCCATGCGGTTGATCAGGGCCCGGTCGGCGACCAGGCGGAACAGCCGCTTCCTGGGGTTGCCGGGCTGCGGCTCCCCGGTCACCGTGCCGATCTCGACGTGGTCGAAGCCGAGCATCGCCAGGCCGTCGATGCCGACGGCGTTCTTGTCGAAGCCGGCGGCGAGGCCGAAGGGGCTGTGCAGACGCAGCCCGAGGGCCTCGGTGCGCAGTTCCTCGTGGCGGGGGGCGAGCACGGCGGCGACGAAGGTCCGCAGCACGGGGACGCGCGCGACCAGGCGGATCCAGCGGAAGGCCAGGTGGTGGGCCTGCTCGGGGTCCATCCGCCGGAAGAGCAGGGTGAAGAGAATCTTGTACATGGTGTCCTCATGGAGAGGGGGACACCGTTTCCGGTGTCCCCCCTGCGGGCTGCTGCTAGTCGCGGGCCGCGGTCAGGTGCTCCGCGTGTTCCTGCAGTGAGCGGACGCCCACGTCGCCGCGGTTGAGCGCGTCGATGCCCTGGACGGCGGCGGCGAGCGCCTGGACCGTCGTCAGGCAGGGCACGGACCGCGCCACGGCGGCCGTACGGATCTCGTAGCCGTCGAGGCGGCCGCCGGTGCCGTACGGGGTGTTGACGATGAGGTCGACCTCGCCGTCGTGGATGAGCTGGACGACGGTCTTCTCGCCGTTCGGGCCGGGGCCCTCGGACTGCTTGCGCACGACCGTGGCGGTGATGCCGTTGCGCCGGAGCACCTCGGCGGTGCCGGAGGTGGCCATCAGCTCGAAGCCGTGCGCCACCAGCTCCCGCGCGGGGAAGATCATCGAGCGCTTGTCGCGGTTGGCGACCGAGATGAACGCCCGTCCCTTGGTCGGCAGCGGGCCGTAGGCGCCCGCCTGCGACTTGGCGTACGCCGTGCCGAAGACGGAGTCGATGCCCATGACCTCGCCGGTGGAGCGCATCTCCGGGCCGAGGACGGTGTCGACGCCGCGGCCGTGGATGTCCCGGAAGCGGGACCACGGCATCACGGCCTCCTTGACGGAGATCGGCGCGTCCAGCGGCAGCTCGCCGCCGTCGCCGTTCGCCGGGAGCAGGCCCTCGGCGCGCAGCTCGGCGACGGTGGCGCCCAGCGAGATCCGCGCGGCGGCCTTCGCCAGCGGCACCGCGGTCGCCTTCGAGGTGAAGGGGACGGTGCGCGAGGCGCGCGGGTTGGCCTCCAGGACGTACAGGATGTCCCCGGCCAGCGCGAACTGGATGTTGATCAGACCGCGCACACCGACACCGCGCGCGATGGCCTCCGTGGAGGCGCGCAGCCGCTTGACGTCGAAGCCGCCGAGGGTGATCGGGGGCAGGGCGCACGCCGAGTCGCCGGAGTGGATGCCGGCCTCCTCGATGTGCTCCATGACGCCGCCGAGGTAGAGCTCCTCGCCGTCGTACAGGGCGTCCACGTCGATCTCTATGGCGTCGTCGAGGAAGCGGTCGACGAGGACCGGCCGGGAGGGGCTGATCTCGGTCGACTCGGCGATGTACGACTCCAGCCGGGTCTCGTCGTAGACGATCTCCATGCCGCGGCCGCCGAGCACGTAGGACGGGCGGACGAGGACCGGGTAGCCGATCTCGTCGGCGATGGCCTTGGCCTCGGCGAAGGTGGTGGCGGTGCCGTGCTTGGGGGCCGGCAGTCCGGCCTCCGCCAGGACCCGGCCGAAGGCGCCGCGGTCCTCGGCGGCGTGGATGGCCTCCGGGGAGGTGCCGACGATCGGCACGCCGTTGTCCTTCAGCGCCTGCGACAGGCCGAGCGGGGTCTGGCCGCCGAGCTGGACGATCACGCCCGCGACCGGTCCGGCCTGCTGCTCGGCGTGGACGATCTCCAGGACGTCCTCCAGGGTGAGCGGCTCGAAGTAGAGCCGGTCGGAGGTGTCGTAGTCGGTGGAGACGGTCTCCGGGTTGCAGTTGACCATCACGGTCTCGTAGCCGGCGCCGGACAGCGCGAAGGAGGCGTGGACGCAGGAGTAGTCGAACTCGATGCCCTGGCCGATGCGGTTCGGGCCGGAGCCCAGGATGATCACCGCGGGCTTCTCGCGGGGCGCGACCTCGGTCTCCTCGTCGTAGGAGGAGTAGAAGTACGGCGTCCGCGCGGCGAACTCGGCGGCGCAGGTGTCGACCGTCTTGTAGACCGGGCGGATGCCGAGCGCGTGGCGGACCTCGCGGACGACGTCCTCGCGCAGACCGCGGATCTCACCGATCTGCTGGTCGGAGAAGCCGTGCCGCTTGGCCTCGGCGAGCAGCTCGCTCGTGAGCTCGGAGGCGGCGGCCAGCTCGTCGGCGGTCTCCTTGATGAGGAAGAGCTGGTCGACGAACCAGGGGTCGATCTTCGTGTGCGCGAAGACCTCCTCCGGCGTGGCGCCCGCGCGGATCGCCTGCATGACGGCGTTGATCCGGCCGTCGGTCGGGCGGACCGCCTCGCGCAGCAGCTCGTCCTTGTCGCCGGGCTCGCCGACGAAGGTGAACTGGCTGCCCTTCTTCTCCAGGGAGCGCAGCGCCTTCTGGAAGGCCTCGGTGAAGTTGCGGCCGATGGCCATGGCCTCGCCGACCGACTTCATGGTGGTGGTGAGGGTGGAGTCCGCGCTCGGGAACTTCTCGAAGGCGAACCGGGGGGCCTTCACGACGACGTAGTCGAGCGTCGGCTCGAAGGAGGCCGGGGTCTCCTGGGTGATGTCGTTGGGGATCTCGTCGAGGGTGTAGCCGACGGCGAGCTTGGCGGCGATCTTGGCGATGGGGAAACCGGTCGCCTTGGAGGCCAGGGCGGAGGAACGCGACACGCGCGGGTTCATCTCGATGACGATGACGCGGCCGTCGACCGGGTTCACCGCGAACTGGATGTTGCAGCCGCCGGTGTCGACGCCGACCTCGCGGATGATCGCGATGCCGACGTCGCGCAGGGTCTGGTACTCGCGGTCGGTGAGCGTCATCGCGGGCGCGACGGTGATCGAGTCGCCGGTGTGCACGCCCATGGGGTCGAAGTTCTCGATGGAGCAGACGACCACGACGTTGTCGTTCTTGTCGCGCATCAGCTCCAGCTCGTACTCCTTCCAGCCGAGGATGGACTCCTCCAGGAGCACCTCGGTGGTCGGCGAGAGGGTGAGGCCCTGCCCGGCGATGCGGCGCAGCTCCTCCTCGTCGTGGGCGAAGCCGGAGCCGGCGCCGCCCATGGTGAAGGAGGGGCGCACGACGACCGGGTAACCGCCGAGCGTGTCGACGCCGGCGAGGACGTCGTCCATGGAGTGGCAGATGACCGAGCGGGCGGACTCGCCGTGTCCGGTCTTCTTGCGGACCTCCTCGACGACCTCCTTGAACAGGTCGCGGTCCTCGCCCTTGTTGATGGCCTCGACGTTGGCGCCGATCAGTTCGACGCCGTACTTCTCCAGGACGCCGTTGTCGTGCAGCGAGATGGCGGTGTTGAGGGCCGTCTGGCCGCCCAGGGTGGGCAGCAGCGCGTCGGGCCGCTCCTTGGCGATGATCTTCTCGACGAACTCGGGGGTGATCGGCTCGACGTAGGTGGCGTCGGCGATCTCCGGGTCGGTCATGATCGTCGCCGGGTTGGAGTTGACGAGGATCACGCGCAGACCCTCGGACTTCAGCACGCGGCACGCCTGGGTGCCGGAGTAGTCGAACTCGGCGGCCTGGCCGATGACGATCGGGCCGGAGCCGATGACCAGGACGGACTGGATATCGGTGCGCTTAGGCACGCTGGCCCTCCATCGGGACTGTGCTCATCAAAGACGTGAAGCGGTCGAACAGGTAGGCGGCGTCGTGCGGGCCCGCTGCCGCTTCGGGGTGGTACTGGACGCTGAAGGCCGGGCGGTCGAGCAGCCGGAGGCCCTCCACCACGTTGTCGTTCAGGCAGACGTGGGACACCTCGGCGCGGCCGAACGGGGTCTCGGAGACCTCGTCCAGCGGGGCGTCGACGGCGAAGCCGTGGTTGTGCGCGGTGACCTCGACCTTGCCGGTCGTACGGTCCTGCACCGGCTGGTTGATGCCGCGGTGGCCGTACTTCAGCTTGTAGGTGCCGAAGCCGAGGGCGCGGCCCAGGATCTGGTTGCCGAAGCAGATGCCGAAGAGCGGGGTGCCGCGCTCCAGGACCGCCCGCATCAGGGCGACCGGATGGTCGGCGGTGGCGGGGTCGCCGGGGCCGTTGGAGAAGAACACGCCGTCCGGGTTCACGGCGTAGACGTCGTCCACGGTCGCGGTGGCCGGCAGGACGTGCACCTCGATGCCGCGCTCGGCCATGCGCTGCGGGGTCATGCCCTTGATGCCGAGGTCGACGGCGGCGACCGTGAACTTCTTGTCGCCGATCGCGGGGACGACGTACGGCTCGGTGGTGGCGACCTCGGCGGACAGGTCGGCGCCCTTCATCTGCGGCGCCTCCTGGACGCGGGCCAGCAGCGCCGCGTCGTCGCGCACGGCGTCGCCGCTGAAGATGCCGACGCGCATGGCGCCGCGCTCGCGCAGGTGGCGGGTGAGCGCGCGGGTGTCGATGCCGCTGATGCCGACGACGCCCTGCGCGGCGAGCTCCTCGTCCAGCGAGCGCCGGGAGCGCCAGTTGGAGGGCGTGCGCGCGGGGTCGCGCACGACGTAGCCGGAGACCCAGATCCGCTTCGACTCGGCGTCCTCGTCGTTGACGCCGGTGTTGCCGACGTGCGGGGCGGTCATCACCACGACCTGGCGGTGGTACGACGGGTCGGTGAGAGTCTCCTGGTAGCCGGTCATGCCGGTGGAGAACACCGCTTCGCCGAAGGTCTCCCCCACCGCCCCGTAGGCACGGCCGCGGAAGATCCGGCCGTCCTCCAGGACGAGTACGGCGGGAACCTTGTTGGTTCCCCTGGTGGAGGTTGTCATCGTGCGCCTTCCGTCTTGTTGATCATCTGGTTCAGGGCCTCGGCCCATGCGTGGTGCTCGGCCGCGTGGTCGGAGCGGAAGCCGGAGTCGATCTGCCGCTCGCCGTGCGCCCAGGTCACGATCAGCAGGCCGCCCTCGGTGAGGACCTTGCCGGCGATGCCCTTGTCGAGCCGGGCTCCGCGCAGCGCGTGGGCCGGGACGAAGAAGTCGTTCGCCCCGGGGCGTACGACGTCCAGTCCGGCGTCCGTCAGCGTGAGCTCGGCCCGGCTGCGGGTGCCCAGGCCGTGCGCCACGATGCGGTCGAGCCACTGACCGGCGGTGGTGGAGCCGTGGTAGCGGCCGCTCATCGTCAGTCTCGCCGGGCCGGGGTCGTCCGGCACGGTGGGCAGCTCCGGCAGGTCGCCCTGGAGGGTGCCGCGCCACTTCCAGCCCTCGCGCATCAGCCAGTAGACGAGCGCCACGAAGAGGGCGAGTCCGACGACCCAGCCGATCCGGGCGGCCCAGTCGGTCACTTCCGCCGATTCCTTCCCGGCGGCCAGCAGGAGTACAGGTGTCACGTGAGCTTCCCGTCGACGAGCGTGGCCTTGCCCCGGAGCCAGGTGTGCGTGACACGGCCCGGCAGCTCGCGGCCCTCGTACGGGGTGTTGCGGCTGCGCGAGGCGAAGCCCGCGGGGTCCACAGGGCCACGGTATGCCGTGTCGACGAGGGTGAGGTTGGCGGGCTCACCTGCCGAGACGGGACGGCCGTGGCCCGCGGCCCGTCCGATGCGCGCGGGCGTGAAGGACATGCGGTCGGCGACGCCGGCCCAGTCCAGCAGGCCCGTGTCGACCATGGTCTCCTGCACCACCGACAGCGCGGTCTCCAGGCCGACCATGCCCATGGCGGCGGCGGCCCACTCGCAGTCCTTGTCCTCGTGCGGGTGCGGGGCGTGGTCGGTGGCGACGATGTCGATGGTGCCGTCGGCGAGCGCCTCGCGCAGGGCCGTCACGTCGCGCTCGGTGCGCAGCGGCGGGTTGACCTTGTAGACCGGGTCGTACGAGCGGACCAGCTCGTCGGTGAGGAGGAGGTGGTGCGGGGTGACCTCGGCGGTGACGTGGATGCCGCGGGACTTGGCCCAGCGGACGATCTCGACGCTGCCCGCCGTCGACAGGTGGCAGATGTGGACGCGGGAGCCGACGTGCTCGGCGAGCAGCACGTCCCGCGCGATGATCGACTCCTCGGCGACCGCCGGCCAGCCGCCGAGCCCCAGCTCGGCGGAGACGACGCCCTCGTTCATCTGGGCACCCTCGGTCAGCCGCGGCTCCTGGGCGTGCTGGGCGACGACGCCGCCGAAGGCCTTCACGTACTCCAGGGCGCGGCGCATGATCACGGCGTCGTGGACGCACTTGCCGTCGTCGGAGAAGACGGTGACGCCGGCCGCGGACTCGTGCATGGCGCCCAGCTCGGCGAGCTTCTGTCCCTCCAGGCCGACGGTGACGGCGCCGATGGGCTGCACGTCGCAGTAGCCGGACTCCTGCCCGAGCCGCCAGACCTGCTCGACGACGCCGGCGGTGTCGGCGACGGGGAAGGTGTTGGCCATGGCGAAGACGCTGGTGTAGCCGCCGCTCGCCGCCGCGCGGGTGCCGGTCAGGACGGTCTCGGAGTCCTCGCGGCCGGGCTCACGGAGGTGGGTGTGCAGGTCGACCAGGCCCGGCAGGAGCACCTTGCCGCCGGCCTCGACGACCTCGGCGCCGTCGGCGGACAGGCCGGTGCCGACCCGGGTGATCGTCTCGCCGTCGATCAGGACGTCCTGCGGCTCGCCGCCGAGCACCTTCGCACCGCGGATCAGGATCTTGCTCATCGTTCTTACTTCTCCTCGGTGGTGGTACGGGCGGGGGCGACGGCGGGTTCGTTGCCGCCCAGCAGCAGGTAGAGGACGGCCATCCGGATGGAGACCCCGTTGGTGACCTGCTCGATCACGGTGCAGCGGTCGGAGTCCGCGACCTCGGCGGTGATCTCCATGCCGCGGACCATCGGGCCGGGGTGCATCACGATGGCGTGCTCGGGCATCCGCGCCATGCGGTCGCCGTCGAGGCCGTAGCGGCGCGAGTACTCCCGCTCGGTGGGGAAGAACGCGGCGTTCATCCGCTCGCGCTGGACGCGCAGCATCATCACCGCGTCGGACTTGGTCAGCGTCGAGTCGAGGTCGTACGACACCTCGCAGGGCCAGGTGTCGACGCCGACCGGCAGCAGGGTCGGCGGGGCGACGAGGGTGACCTCGGCGCCGAGGGTGTGCAGCAGGTCGACGTTGGAGCGGGCGACCCTGCTGTGCAGGACGTCACCGACGATGGTGATGCGCCGACCGGAGAGGTCCTGCCCGAGCCCGGCGTCCCGGCCGACCAGCCGGCGCCGCATGGTGAAGGCGTCGAGGAGGGCCTGGGTGGGGTGCTGGTGGGTGCCGTCGCCCGCGTTGATGACGGCGGCGTCGATCCAGCCGGAGGTGGCGAGGCGGTACGGGGCACCGGAGGCGCCGTGCCGGATGACCACGGCGTCGACGCCCATGGCCTCCAGGGTCTGGGCGGTGTCCTTCAGGGACTCGCCCTTGGAGACGCTGGAGCCCTTGGCGGTGAAGTTGATGACGTCCGCGGAGAGCCGCTTCTCGGCGGCCTCGAAGGAGATCCGGGTGCGGGTGGAGTCCTCGAAGAAGAGGTTCACGACGGTCCGGCCGCGCAGGGTCGGGAGTTTCTTGATCGGCCGGTCGGCGACCCGGGCCATCTCCTCGGCGGTGTCGAGGATCAGGACGGCGTCGTCGCGGGTGAGGTCGGCGGCCGAGATGAGATGACGCTGCATCTGTCAGGCTCCGTAAGGCAGTTCAATGAGGCGAAATCAGGGCAGACGGGTACGCGCGTGGGCGTGCCGGGCCGACGCACGCCGTCGGCGTGCGCCCCGCGGTGCTACTGGGCGGTCTGCTTGGCGCCGAGCAGCACGGTGTCGCGACCGTCCTCCTCGGCGAGCAGGACCTTGACCGTCTCCCGCAGCGACGTGGGGAGGTTCTTGCCGACGTAGTCGGCGCGGATGGGCAGTTCGCGGTGGCCGCGGTCGACGAGGACGGCGAGCTGCACCGCGCGGGGGCGCCCGATGTCGTTCAGCGCGTCGAGGGCGGCGCGGATGGTGCGGCCGGAGAAGAGCACGTCGTCGACAAGGACGACCAGCCGGCCGTCGATGCCGTCACCGGGGATCTCGGTGCGGGCCAGCGCACGCGGCGGGTGCATGCGCAGGTCGTCGCGGTACATGGTGATGTCCAGCGAGCCGACCGGTACCTTGCGCTCGGTGATCTGCTCGAGCTTGGCGGCGAGCCGCTGGGCGAGGAAGACGCCTCGGGTCGGGATGCCGAGGAGCACCACGTCGTCGGCGCCCTTGGCGCGTTCGACGATCTCGTGGGCGATGCGGGTCAGTACCCGCGCGATGTCGGGGCCTTCGAGAACGGGCCGCGCATCGGACCGCGGTTCCTGCGTGTCCTGCTTGTCCATGTGAAACGGACCTCCTTCTCCGCCTCACGGGACGGACCTTAAAGGACGTCGGATTGCGTCACTCAGGCTATCAGGCCGGAATGCGCACGGAACGACACCCCCGATCACCCCAATGGCGTAGCCGATCCTCGCTACCACGGAAGAGTCGGTGTGGACCATTCGGCTTGACGCACGAGAGTAACGCTGCGTAACCTCACAGTGAGTTACCAGCCGCGCGGCATGGAAACCAGCCAGAGTCGCGTCGACACAGTGCCGGGGAGCTATATGTCCAGCGAATACGCCAAACAGCTCGGGGCCAAGCTCCGGGCGATCCGCACCCAGCAGGGCCTTTCCCTCCACGGTGTCGAGGAGAAGTCCCAGGGCCGTTGGAAGGCGGTCGTGGTCGGTTCGTACGAGCGCGGCGACCGCGCCGTGACCGTGCAGCGCCTCGCGGAGCTGGCGGACTTCTACGGAGTTCCGGTGCAGGAGCTGCTGCCGGGTACCACCCCGGGCGGAGCCGCCGAGCCGCCGCCGAAGCTGGTCCTGGACCTGGAGCGGCTGGCCACGGTGCCGGCCGAGAAGGCGGGCCCGCTGCAGCGCTACGCGGCGACGATCCAGTCGCAGCGCGGTGACTACAACGGCAAGGTGCTCTCGATCCGGCAGGACGACCTGCGCACCCTCGCCGTCATCTACGACCAGTCGCCGTCGGTCCTCACCGAGCAGCTGATCAGCTGGGGTGTCCTGGACGCGGACGCGCGCCGCGCGGTGGCCTCCCACGAGGAGGCGTAACCGCTCCGCGGGGACGCAGAAACGTGGCGCCCGGGGGGGGGGGGCCCAGGGGGGGGGGGGCCCCCCCCCCGCCCGGGGGGGGGGGGGGGGTTAGCCCGGGGGGGCGCCCCCCCCCCGGGGCGGGGGCCAGGGCGCCCAACCCCCCGCGGGGC
>NZ_JBIRYZ010000029.1:23406-94465 GCF_044390325.1 Streptomyces sp. NPDC018964 | reverse complement strand
CCGCGGCCGCCCGCCGGGGGGGGGCCCCCCCCGGGGAGGCTAACCGGCGCGGGGGGGCGCCAGAACGGGCCGGCGGGGGGGGCCGAACCGGGGGGGCCCCCCCCCCCCCCGGCGGCCTTTTACGGGTCCTGTCGTACGCCGTGAGGGCAGCACCCCAAGGGGCGCGGGGAACTGCGCGACAAGCCACGGTCGGCCGGCAGCCGCCGGACATCGCCGCGCCCCCTACGGCGCATGGGCACGAGAACGCCGGCTACGCCTCGCGGCGAAGCGACGGCTTCAGCTCCTTGAGCCGGCCCAGGAGCCCGTTCACGAAGGAAGGCGACTCGTCCGTCGAGAACTCCTTCGCCAACTGCACCATCTCGTCGAGGACGACCGCGTCCGGGGTCTCGTCGACCCAGATCAGCTCGTACGCGCCGAGACGCAGGATGCTGCGGTCGACGACCGGCATCCGGTCGATCGTCCAGCCGACCGAGTACTGGGAGATCAGCTCGTCGATGCGCCGCGCGTGCTCCGCGTAGCCCTCGACGAGCTGCATCGTGTACTCGCTCACCGGCGGCTGCCGGGTGTCGGACCGGGCGTGCCGGACCCAGTCGGCGAGGACGGTCAGGACCTCGGCGCCGCGCTGGTCGCCCTCGAAGATGATCTGGAAGGCGCGTTTGCGGGCCGTGTTGCGGGCAGCCACGGTTAGCTGTTCACCCGGCCGAGGTAGTCGCTGGTACGGGTGTCGACCTTGATCTTCTCACCGGTGGTGATGAAGAGCGGGACCTGGATCTGGTGACCGGTCTCCAGCGTGGCCGGCTTGGTGCCACCGGTGGAGCGGTCGCCCTGGACGCCCGGCTCGGTCTCCTGGATCGTCAGCTCGACGGCGGCCGGGAGCTCGACGAAGAGCACCTCGCCCTCGTGCTGCGCGACGGTGGCCGTGAAGCCCTCGACGAGGAAGTTGGCGGCGTCGCCGACGGCCTTGCGGTCGACCATGAGCTGGTCGTAGGTCTCCATGTCCATGAAGACGAAGTAGTCTCCGTCCATGTAGGAGAACTGCATGTCGCGCTTGTCGACGGTGGCCGTTTCGACCTTGACGCCGGCGTTGAAGGTCTTGTCGACGACCTTGCCGGAGAGCACGTTCTTGAGCTTGGTGCGCACGAAGGCCGGGCCCTTGCCGGGCTTGACGTGCTGGAACTCGACGACGGACCAGAGCTGGCCGCCTTCGAGCTTGAGCACCATGCCGTTCTTGAGGTCGTTCGTGGAAGCCACGGTTGCGGAATCTCCTGGACTGGACTGACGTGGACGACGGCCGGAGCGTGCGCCCGCGCCCGGCGTGGGGCTAGAGCGCGAGCAGCTCCTTGGTCGTGATGGTGAGTAGCTCGGGTCCGCCGTCCGCCTCGGGGCGCACGACGAGCGTGTCATCGATCCGGACCCCGCCCCGGCCCGGGAGGTGGACCCCCGGTTCGACGGTGACCGGCACACAAGCGTCCAGTTTACCCATGGCCGTGGGGGTCAATTGAGGGTCCTCGTCGATTTCGAGTCCTACGCCGTGACCGGTGAGCCCGGGGAGCGACTCGGCGTACCCGGCGGAGTCCAGTACCTGGCGGGCGGCCCGGTCCACGTCGCGGCAGGCCGCGCCGGGGGCGAGGGACTCGCGTCCGGCTCTCTGGGCGGAGAAGACGAGGTCATAGAGCTCGATCTGCCAGTCCGCGGGGGCCGTGCCGATGACGAACGTACGGCCGATCTCGCAGCGGTAGCCGCGGTAGGTGGCGCCGAGGCAGACGGAGAGGAAGTCGCCCTCCTCGACGCGGCGGTCGGTGGGACGGTGGCCGGGGCGGCCGGCGTTCGGGCCGGTGGCGACGGAGGTGGGGAAGGCGGGGCCGTCGGCGCCGTGGTCGACCAGGCGGCGCTCGAGTTCCAGGGCGAGGTGGCGTTCGGTGCGGCCGACGAGGATGGACTCCAGGAGCTCGCCGAGGGCCTGGTCGGCGATCTCCGCGCCGATGCGGAGGCAGGAGATCTCCTCCTCGTCCTTGACGACGCGGAGCTGTTCGACCGCGCAGCCGATGCCGGTGAGGCGGAGGCGGGGGGCGACGTCGTGAATCGCGCGGTGGCGGGTGACGGTGAGGTGGTGTTCCTCGACGGCGAGGGAGTCGGCGCCCTGGCCGACGGCGAGGCCGGCGGCCGCGAGGGTGGCGTCGCCGCCGGTGGCGGGTACGACGTGCACACGGAGGGATTCGTCGGGGCGGCTCTGCGGTGAGCGGTCGTCGGGTGGGCCGGCGCAGACCAGCAGGTCCTCGGTTCTGCCCAGCAGGAGTACGGCGCCCTCGGGGGCGGCGCCGGCGAGGTAGCGCACGTTTGCGGGCCGGGACACCAGCGCCGCCGCGCTGCCGCCCGCGTTGCAGCATTCCCGTAGCCGCGTCCGGCGGACCGCGTAGACCTCTGACATTCTTCGAGCGTAGGAGCGCCGGCGGGATGTCGCCGGTCGAGCGGGGCCGAGTGGGGGTGCGGCGGGGGCGCGCCGCAGGGGCGCGTGCGCCTCGTCGGGGGCGCGGGGGCGCGGCCCGCCCGCCGCGGTCGCGCCCCTCCGGTGCCGCCGCGGCGGGCCGGTACGGGGACCGGGTGGGCGGCGGGCTCCGCCGCTCCCCCACACCCCACTCCGGTCCGTCGGCGGCCGCGGCCCGGGACGGCTTCCCTCACCGCGGGGCGGTCCCCCCGGTGCCTCGAGTACTCCCAAGGCCGCACGGGTGGGTGCGGCGGCGCCCGGCGAACGCGGGCACGTGGTGTCCCGCCCGGTCACACCGGGGAGGCCGGACTCACCACTTCGGCGGGCTGGCGATCGCGCGGGCCAGGACGTCGTCCAGGATGCGGGCCGTTTCCGGTATGTCCAGCTGGGAGTTGTCGATGATGGGAAGACCCGAGCCGTACCAGCCGGCCATCCGGCCGTGGATACGGGCCACCTCCTCATCGCTGAGGCGCCGGTTGCCGGAACGTTCCGCGTTGCGCTCCAGGACGATGTCCAGGCCGGGGAGGAGGACCACGGGCAGCAGGCCGGGGCCCACGTGCCGCTTCCAGCCGCCGAGGCCGACGACCGGGCGGTCGGGGAAGACCGCGTCGTCGAGGATGCACGAGATCCCGTTGGCCAGGAAGTTGCGGGCGGCGAAGCCGCAGGTGCGGCGGGCCAGGCGGTACTGCGCCTCGGAGTGGTCGTTCCACCCGGACTGCGGGTCGGCGAAACCGGAGCGGACCCACTCGCGCACGTCGTCGAGGCTGATGTGGGCCGTGGGGACCCGGCGGTGGTCCGCCCAGTACTTGGCCACGCTCGTCTTGCCGGCGCCCGCGGGGCCTATGAGCAGCACGGCGATGATCGTGCCGGCCGGGTCGGGTGCCGCGGGAGCCTGCGGCGGGCCGGGCATGGCGACCGGGCCGCCGGGCGGCAGCGGTACGTGACCGGTGGTGTCCGGTGGCGGGGGCATCGAGGCGTGCCGCGGCCCCGCGGAGGGCGGGGTGGGTGCGGGTGGAGGCGCGGGATAGCCCGGTGCCGGAGGAGGTCCGGGCACCGGGACGGGTCCCTGGTGCGCTCCCGGGTGCTGGCCCGGGTGGTGTGCGGCCGGTGACCAGCCGACGGCCGGTCCGTGCCCCGGCTGGTGGGGCGGCGGCAGCGGAGAACCCACTGCGTGCTGCATCCGGTGCCACTCCGTCTCGTACAGGCGATGGGGCGCTGACAGCGGGGGGTGCCCCGCGTGCTACCGAACGGTACCGCCCCCTGCCGTCGTTGTGTGAACGGCCGGGGGCGGCGGTGAGTGCCCGGGGCTACTGCCCGACCTCGCCGTACGCGGCGAGCAGTACGGCCGGGTCCGGTCCTTCGAACACCGTGGGCTTGGCGAGACCGTCGAGGACGACGAAGCGCAGCAGGTCGCCGCGGGACTTCTTGTCGACCTTCATGGTTTCCAGCAGCTTGGGCCACTGGTCGTAGCGGTAGTGCAGGGGGAGCCCGACCGATTCGAGGATCGCGCGGTGGCGGTCCGCGGTGGCGTCGTCCAGGCGGCCCGCGAGACGGCCCAGTTCGGCGGCGAAGTGCATGCCGACGGAGACCGCCGCGCCGTGGCGCCACTTGTAGCGCTCGTTCTTCTCGATGGCGTGGCCGAGGGTGTGACCGTAGTTCAGGATCTCGCGGAGACCCGATTCCTTCAGGTCGGACGAGACGACGTCCGCCTTGACCCGGATCGAGCGCTCGATCAGCTCCGCCGTGTGCGGGCCCGACGGGGTGCGGGCGGCCTGGGGGTCGGACTCGATGAGGTCCAGGATCACCGGGTCGGCGATGAAGCCGGCCTTGATGACCTCGGCGAGTCCGGAGACGTAGTCGTTGACCGGGAGGGAGTCCAGGGCGGCCAGGTCGCACAGCACACCGGCGGGCGGGTGGAAGGCTCCGACGAGGTTCTTGCCCTCGGCCGTGTTGATGCCGGTCTTGCCGCCCACGGCCGCGTCCACCATGGCGAGCACGGTGGTCGGGATCGCGATCCAGCGGACTCCGCGCAGCCAGGTCGCGGCGACGAAGCCGGCCAGGTCGGTGGTGGCGCCGCCGCCCACGCCGACGATCACGTCGGTGCGGGTGAAGCCGGACTGGCCCAGCGCCTTCCAGCAGTAGGCGGCGACCTCGGCGGTCTTGGCCTCCTCCGCGTTGGGCACCTGGATGGCGATCGCCTCGTAGCCCTGGCCGGCCAGGTCGGCGCGGAGCGCGTCGCCGGTCTCGGCGAGTGCCTCGGGGTGCACGATCGCGACCCGCTTGGCCTTCGCGCCGATCAGGCCGCCGAGTTCGCCGAGGAGCTGACGGCCCACCAGGACCTCGTAGGGGTCGGTGCCCGCCGTGCCGCCGATGTGGATCCGCGTCACTGCTTCACTGCTCATGCGTCCTTCAACTCCAGTGCGTCCAGGGCCGCTTCGGTGACTTCCTCGGGCGTACGGCCGTCGGTCGACACGACGGCCGTGGCGACCTCCTCGTACAGGTGGCGCCGCGCCTCCATCAGCTCGCGCCACTGCTTGCGCGGGTTGACCGCGAGCAGCGGGCGGGCGACGTTGAGGCCGGTGCGCCGGACGGCCTCCTCCACGTCCATCGAGAGGTAGACGACGCGCTGCCCGGCGAGCAGCGCGCGCGTCTGCGGGTCGAGGACCGCGCCGCCGCCGAGCGCCAGGACGCCGTCGTGCTCGGTGAGCGCCGTGCGCACCGCGCGCTTCTCGACGGCGCGGAAGGCGGGCTCACCCTCGTCGACGAAGATGTCGGCGATGGCCTTGCCCTCGGCGGTGACGATGTCGTCGTCGGTGTCGCGGTAGCCGACCCCCAGCCGCTCGGCCAGCAACCGCCCCACCGTGGACTTGCCCACTCCCATGGGGCCGACCAGCACGATGACCGGTGAGCTCATCGGACGGCCAGGTTCTCGAGGTACGACGTCACGTTGCGGCGGGTCTCGGTGACGCTGTCGCCGCCGAACTTCTCCGCGACCGCGTCCGCGAGGACCAGGGCGACCATGGCCTCGGCGACGATGCCGGCGGCCGGCACGGCGCACACGTCGGAGCGCTGGTGGTGGGCGGCGGCCTCCTCGCCGGTGACGACGTCCACGGTCCTCAGCGCCCGCGGCACGGTCGCGATGGGCTTCATCGCCGCGCGCACGCGCAGCAGCTCGCCGGTGGTCAGTCCGCCCTCGGTGCCGCCGGAGCGGCCCGAGGCGCGCTTGATGCCGTCGGGGGTGGCGACGATCTCGTCGTGCGCCTTGGAGCCGGGCACGCGGGCGAGGTCGAAGCCGTCGCCGACCTCGACGCCCTTGATGGCCTGGATGCCCATGAGGGCGGCGGCCAGACGGGCGTCCAGACGGCGGTCCCAGTGGACGTGGGAGCCGAGGCCCACGGGCACGCCGTACGCCAGCACCTCGACCACGCCGCCGAGGGTGTCGCCGTCCTTGTGGGCCTGGTCGATCTCGGCGACCATCGCCTTCGAGGCGTCCGCGTCCAGGCAGCGCACCGGGTCCGCGTCCAGCCGCTCCACGTCGGCGGGGGTCGGGTGGACGCCGTACGGCGCCTTGGCCGCGGCCAGCTCGACGACGTGGCTGACGATCTCGATGCCGGCCGTCTCCTTCAGGTACGACCGTGCCACCGCGCCCAGCGCCACGCGGGCCGCGGTCTCGCGGGCCGAGGCGCGCTCCAGGATCGGGCGGGCCTCGTCGAAACCGTACTTCTGCATGCCGGCCAGGTCGGCGTGGCCGGGGCGGGGGCGGGTCAGCGGGGCGTTGCGCGCCAGGCCGGCCAGCACCTCCGGGTCGACCGGGTCGGCCGCCATGACCTGCTCCCACTTCGGCCACTCGGTGTTGCCCACCATGACCGCGACCGGGGAACCGAGGGTCAGACCGTGCCGGACGCCGCCGAGGAAGGTGACCTCGTCGCGCTCGAACTTCATCCGGGCGCCGCGACCGTAGCCCAGCCGCCGCCTCGCGAGGTGGTCCGCCACCATGTCCGTGGTGATCGGTACGCCGGCGGGAAGGCCCTCCAGCGTCGCGACGAGTGCGGGACCGTGCGACTCCCCCGCGGTCAGCCAGCGCAACCTGCTCAACGGTGCTCCTCCATGCTCGCGCCCCGGTACTGCCCTGCGTACACGTGTCCTCGTGCACGGCTGCGGCGTGACGGGGTGCGCGGCCCCGGTCCGCCACCTCCGATCCTCCCACGTCCGGGCCGGGTGTCCGGCCGCCGGTCCATCAGGCGGACGGGCGGAATCACGGGCCGGGCGGCGGAGTGATCAGGCCGGGCCGTCGCCCCGGCGGGGCTGGGGCGCGTAGGCGCCGAGGAAGTCGGCCCCGCTCGGCTGCGGAGCACGGGCATCCGGGTGGCCGGCGTCGCCGCCCTGCTGTGGCGGCGCGTACCGGCCGAGGTGGTCGGCGCCGCTCGGCTGCCGGGCGGCCTGCGGCGCGGGCCGGTTCTGCGGCGGCGCGTACTGGCCCAGGTAGTCCGCGCCGCTGCCCTGGCCGTACCGGGCCGCCGCGTGGATCGGCCGGCCGTCGCGCACGGCGCGGCGGTGCGCGATCTTGCGCTTGATCTTGACGACCCAGGACGCGACGACGGCGAGCACGATCAGGGCCAGCACCGTGATCTGCACCCAGTCGGGCAGGAAACCCAGCACGGACTCGAATATCTGGGACTTCGCCGACGCCAGCGGCATGCCTGCGGACATGGAACGCGTTCCCCTCCCCTGTTCCGCCCCCTGCGGAACCGAGGGTGGATCCTAGCGGGCCGCGAGGGCCCGCTCGCCCGCTTTTCGCATGGCGTCCAGCGGGGCCGGTGACCGCCCCGTCATCTGCTCCACCTGGAGCACCGCCTGGTGCACCAGCAGGTCCAACCCGCCGACCACGGCGCCCCCGTACGCCGACCAGCGGGCGGCGAGGACGGTCGGCCACGGGTCGTAGAGCACGTCGAAGAGGGCCGTGGGGCGTTCCGGGACGGCCCTGGCGAGGGTGTCCGTGACGCCGGCCGGGGTGGTGCTGACGACCAGCGGCGCGCGCAGGGCCTGCTCGGCGTCGTCCCAGGCGGCGATGCGCACCGTGACGTCGAGCCGCTCGGCCCACTCGCGCATCTCCGCCGCACGGGCCTCGCTGCGGACGTAGACAGTGACCTCGCCCGAGCAGATCCGGGCCAGCGCGGCAAGGGCGGAGGAGGCGGTGGCGCCCGCGCCGATGACGGCGGCGGACTCCACCTTGTCGATGCCGTGCTCGCGCAGGGCGGCGACCATGCCGGGGATGTCGGTGTTGTCGCCGGTCCGGCGGCCGTCCGGCGTGAGGACGACCGTGTTGACCGCCTCGACCGAGGTCGCGGTCTCGCTGATCGAGTCGAGCAGCGGGATCACCGCCCGCTTCAGCGGCATGGTCAGCGACAGCCCCGCCCACTCGGTGCCGAGCGTGTCGAAGAAGCCGGGCAGAGCCTTCTCGTCGACCTCGAAACGGTCGTACGTCCAGCCCTCCAGGCCCAGCTCGGCGTAGGCGGTGCGGTGCAGGACCGGGGAAAGGGAGTGGGCGATCGGGGAGCCGAGTACGGCGGCCCGGCGGGCGGTGGGCATCAGTTGTCCCTCGACGCGTTGAACTTCTCGACGAGCTTCTCGTGCTCGGCGATGGTCTTGGCGAACTCGGTCTTGTTCATGCCGTCCGTGGCGACGAAGTACATCCAGCCGTCGCTCGTCGGGTTCAGCGCGGCCTGCAGGGCCTCCTCGCCCGGGTTGCCGATCGGGCCGGGCGGCAGGCCCGTGTTGGTGTACGTGTTGTACGGGTCGGGGTTGCTGTTGATCTCCGACTCGGAGATGTCGATCTCGCTCTGGCCCAGGAGGTAGTTGAAGGTCGAGTCGAACTGGAGTTTCCGGTTCGTCTCGGTATTGGTGGTCTTGAGCCGGTTGTAGATGACCTCGGACATCTTGCGGAAGTCCTCGTGGGTCTTGCCTTCCGCCTGCACCAGGCTCGCGACCGTCACCAGCTCCCACGGCCCTTCGAGACCGAGGCTCTCGGCCTTCCCCTCGAAGTCCAGCTCCTCGTACTTCTCGGTGGCGCGGGCCACCATCTGCTTCAGCACGTCCTCGGGCTTCTGGCCCTTGGCGACGGCGTAGCTGGACGGGTAGAGGAAGCCCTCCAGCGGTTCCTTGACGTCCTCGCGGTTCATGGCCCAGTCGGGCAGGCCGAGGGTCTTCCACCTCGTCTCGGCGACCTTGGCCGTGGTGCCCTCGTCCACCTTGAGGCGCTTGTCGATCAGCTCGTAGACGGCGGCGTTGCGCTTGCCCTCGGCGATGATCAGGTTGTCGCGGCTCTTGGGACTGAGCATCAGTTCGACCGCGCTCGCGGCCGACATCTCCTTCTCCAGCGTGTAGACGCCATCCTGGATGCTCTTGCCCTGCGGGTTGGCCGCCTGGGCCGCGACGAAGGCGTCGACGCTCTTGACCACGCCCATCTTCTTGAGTTCCTGGCCGATGGCGTACCCGCCGGAACCCTTGGGGATCGTGACGGTCACCTGCTCACCGTTGCCGGCCCCCGCGAAGTCCGGGGCGCTGCCGAAACGATCCTGGTAGAACTGGTAGCCGAAGTAGCCGACACCGGCGATGCCGCCGCCGAAGACCACGACCACGACGAGACAGGCCAGGCCGCTGCGTCGTTTCCTCTCCTTGCCGCCCCGGCCCCGGCGCTCGCCGCGCCCGCTCCGGTCGCCCGGCTCGTCATCAGGGGCGTCATCGTCGTCGCCACCGCCCGCGAAGAACGCGTGTTCGCCCTGGTCGGGGCCCGGGTCCCAGTCCGTCTCCGGTTCGGGTTCAGGTTCGGTGCGGCGACGGCCGGGTGGCTCGGGCGGTGGGTAGGCGTCGGGGGTGCCGTAGTGGTCGGCCCGCTCCCCGCCGTAGGCCCCGGACTGCGGCCCGTACGGGTCCGTCGGGTCGGCGGCATAGGGATCCTGCGGGTAGGAGCCCGTGGGCCAGCCGTTCTGGTCGTACTGCGGCTGTTGCTGCTGCTGAGGGTTGTACTGCTGCTGGTCGTACTGCGGCTGTTGCTGCTGGTCGTACTGCGGGTACTGCTGTCCGCCGTACCCGTGCTGCTCGCCGGTGCCCCAGTCGCCGTACTGCTGCTGCGCCTGCGGCTGCTGCGGATAGTGCTGTGGCTGGCCGCCGTAGGGGGACTGCTGGCCCTGCTGGGTCTGCTGTCCGCCCCATCCGCCGTCCCCGTACAACGGGTCGTCCGGATGCCACGGTTCGGAGCCCTGGCCCCGGCCATACTCAGTCATCGATCCCCTAGAGCCGCGAGGCGGCGGTCGCCCGGCCACCTGAAGACCACGGCTCCCGTACCGCCTCTTTCTGTGCGGCGGCTGTTCGAACACCGTCCGCATCGCGCGGAACGTTACCGTATCGCGATCAGATGACCACTTCGACGCCCTCACCGGGTGGTCTGCCTGACACCCGTTCGGATTCCAGTGCCTGCTGAAGGATGATCACAGCGGCCGCCTGGTCGATGACGGAACGTCCCTTCCTGGACTTCACGCCCGAGGCGCGCAGTCCCTGACTCGCCGTCACCGTCGTCATGCGTTCGTCGACGAGTCGCACCGGAACGGGAATGATCATACGGGCCAGCTCCTGCGCGAAGCGCCTGACCTTGGCCGCGGCCGGGCCCTCGCCCCCCTTGAGGGAGCGGGGGAAACCAACGACGACCTCGATCGGCTCGTACTCCTCGACGAGCTGCCGCAGCCTGCGGTGGGCGGCGGGGACGTCCCGGCCGGGGACGGTCTCGACCGGCGTGGCGAGGATCCCGTCGGGGTCGCACGAGGCGACCCCGATGCGGGCGTCCCCGACGTCGATCGCGAGACGGCGGCCGCGGCGCATCGCCGGGCCGTCCGCCTGCTCGTTCACCGGGTCGTTCACTTGGCGGTGTCCGCCACGAGCCGCTCGACGGCGTCGACGGCCTCGCCGACGGCGGCCGGGTTCTGGCCGCCGCCCTGGGCGACGTCCGGCTTGCCGCCACCGCCGCCGCCGAGGGTCTTGGCGGCCGTGCGGACCAGGTCACCGGCCTTGAGGCCGCGCTCGCGGGCGGCCTCGTTGGTGGCGATGACCGTCAGCGGCTTGCCGTTGTTCACGGCGAACAGGGCGACGACGACGGCCCGGCCGCCCTGGATGCGGCCCCGCACGTCGAGGACCAGCTTGCGCAGGTCGTCCGGCGTGGTGCCGTCGGGGACCTGACCGGTGACCAGGGCGACGCCGTGGACGTCCTTGGCGGACTCGGCGAGACCGGCGGCGGCCTGGAGCACCTTCTCGGCGCGGAACTTCTCGATCTCCTTCTCGGCGTCCTTCAGCTTGCCGAGCATGGCGGAGACCTTCTCCGGGAGCTCCTCCGGGCGGCCCTTGATCAGCTCCTGGAGCTGGGCGACGACCGTGTGCTCACGGGCGAGGAAGTTGTAGGCGTCCACGCCGACCAGGGCCTCGATGCGGCGCACACCCGAGCCGATGGACGACTCTCCGAGCAGCTTGACCAGGCCGAGCTGGGCGGTGTTGTGCACGTGGGTGCCGCCGCACAGCTCCTTGGAGAAGTCGCCGATGGTCACGACGCGCACGCGCTCGCCGTACTTCTCGCCGAACTCGGCGATGGCGCCCTGCTTCTTGGCCTCGTCGATGCCCATGACCTCGGCACGCACGTCGAGGTCGCGGGCGAGCACCTCGTTGATCTTCTGCTCGACGTCGGTCATCACGGCCGTCGGTACGGCGGACGGGGAGCCGAAGTCGAAGCGGAAGCGGCCGGGCTGGTTCTCGGAACCGGCCTGGGCGGCCGTCGGGCCGAGGGCGTCGCGCAGGGCCTGGTGGGTGAGGTGGGTGGCCGAGTGGGCGCGGGCGATGGCCGTGCGGCGGCGGCCGTCGATGGAGGCGTGGGCCTTGGCGCCGACGGTGACCTCGCCGACCTGGACGACGCCCTTGTGGACGTAGACGCCCGGGACCGGCTTCTGGCAGTCACGGATCTCGACGACGGCACCGGTGTCGACCTTGATGCGGCCGGTGTCGCCGATCTGGCCGCCGCCCTCGGCGTAGAACGGGGTGCGGTCGAGGACGATCTCGACCTCGTCGCCCTCGGTGGCGGCCGGCGAGGAGACGCCGTCGACGAGGATGCCGACGATCGTGGACTCGCCCTCGGTGTCGGTGTAGCCGATGAAGTCGGTGGCACCGGCGCGGTCGGCGATCTCGCGGTAGGCGCCCATGTCGGCGTGGCCGGTCTTCTTGGCCTGGGCGTCGGCCTTGGCGCGCTCCCGCTGCTCCTTCATCAGGCGCCGGAAGCCCTCCTCGTCCACGGACAGGCCCTGCTCGGCGGCCATCTCCAGGGTGAGGTCGATCGGGAAGCCCCAGGTGTCGTGGAGCAGGAAGGCCTTGTCGCCGGCGAGGACCGTGCCGCCGGCGGCCTTGGTGTCGCTGACGGCGGTGTCGAGGATGTTGGTGCCGGCCTTCAGCGTCTTGAGGAAGGCGTTCTCCTCGGCGAGGGCGACCTTCTCGATGCGCTCGCGGTCGGTGATGAGCTCGGGGTACTGCTGCCCCATCATCCCGATCACGACGTCGACGAGGTCCTTGACGACCGGACCGGTGGCGCCGAGCAGGCGCATGTTGCGGATGGCGCGGCGCATGATGCGGCGCAGCACGTAGCCGCGGCCCTCGTTGCCGGGGGTGACGCCGTCGCCGATGAGCATCACGGAGGTGCGCATGTGGTCGGTGACCACGCGGAGCGAGACGTCGGAGGCGTGGGCGTCGCCGTAGGCCACGCCGGTCAGCTCGGTGGCCTTGTCGATGACGGCCATGGAGGTGTCGATCTCGTACATGTTCTGCACGCCCTGCAGAATCATGGCGAGCCGCTCCAGGCCGAGGCCGGTGTCGATGTTCTGGCTCGGCAGGTCACCGAGGATCGGGTAGTCCTTGCCCGGGCCCTCGCCCCGCTCGTACTGCATGAAGACGAGGTTCCAGATCTCCACGTACCGCTCGTCGTTGACGGCGGGGCCGCCCTCGGCGCCGAACTCGGGGCCGCGGTCGTAGTTGATCTCGGAGCAGGGGCCGCAGGGGCCGGGGACGCCCATGTCCCAGAAGTTGTCCTTCTTGCCCAGCCGCTGGATGCGCTCGGCGGGCACGCCGACGACCTCGCGCCAGATGCGCTCGGCCTCGTCGTCGTCCTGGTAGACGGTGATCCACAGGCGCTCGGGGTCGAGGCCGTAACCGCCCTCGTCCTGGGAGCTGGTGAGCAGCTCCCAGGCGAGCTTGACGGCACCCTCCTTGAAGTAGTCACCGAAGGAGAAGTTGCCGCACATCTGGAAGAACGTGCCGTGGCGGGTGGTCTTGCCGACCTCTTCGATGTCGGGGGTGCGCACGCACTTCTGCACGCTGGTGGCGCGGTCGAAGGGCGGCTTGACCTCGCCCAGGAAGTAGGGCTTGAAGGGCACCATGCCGGCCGGGACGAGCAGCAGAGTCGGGTCGTCCGCGATGAGCGACGCCGACGGGACGACGGTGTGCCCGCGCTCCTCGAAGAAGCTCAGCCAGCGGCGGCGGATCTCGGCCGACTCCATCAGTGGTCCTCATTCCGGTTGTACGGGTACGTCGGGTACGTCGGGTGCGTCGGCTTGTGCGCCTGGCCCTCGACGTACTTGGTGCTGTCGCGGTTCTCGATGACGGCGTAGCCGCGGGGCGCGGGGAGTTCGCGGTCGACGGGGGCGTTGAGTCCCAGCGCGTCGCCCAGTTCGGCCTCCCGCCGGGCCATGTTGTCGCGGACCTCGAGCGCGAAGTCGACCGCGCGGTCCTTGAGCCGGCCGCCGGCCTCGATCGCCTTGTTCGCCGCGGTGACGGCGAGGTGCTCGGGCGTCAGCTGCTTGATCTTGCGGTTGACCTTGGTGGTGGCCCACACTCCGGCGGCGACGCCGGTGGTGAACCAGAACGTTCGGCGGAACATCGCTGGGTCAGTCCCTCTTTCCCCGGGTCCGCTTGTCACGCCGCGCGCCCGGGACGGTGCGGCCCACGATCACGTCGCGCCTCGGCTGCCTGGCCGGGGCGTCGTCCTTGCGGCCGCTGACGGCGCGGCGCACGCCGTAGCCGAAGGCCGCGACCTTGACCAGGGGGCCGCCGAAGGTGGAGGCCACGGTGGTCGACAGCGCGGAGGCGTTGGAGGTGACCTCCTGGACGTCGGAGGCGATCGCGTCGACCCGTTCGATCTGGGTCTGCGCGGAACGCACCGCCGCCGAGGCGTCCGCCAGCAGGGGGACGGCCTGGTCGGTCACGTCCGCCACCAGCCTGGTGGTCGCCCGGAGCGTCTGGGCCAGCCTCGCCAGCGCGACGGCGAGGAAGGAGACCAGGATCGCCCAGAACACGGCCACCAGGATTCCGGCCACCTCGCCACCGGACACTGTGTGCACCCGCTCCCTTGAAACGCGCCTGAACATCGAGAAAGTCGTGGGTCGAGCCTATCGCGCCGGTGACGGGACTCCGTACCGGATTACCGTCCGCCACCGATGACGTCACGGGACGGAGCGAGTCGAGCCCGCCGTTCCCCCGCCGGGAAGGGCGGGGGAACGGCGGGCTCGGGATACCGCGTGCCTGCTGGGATCAGCGGGCGTAGTACTCGACGACGAGCTGCTCGTCGCAGATCACCGGGATCTCCTTGCGGTTCGGCTCACGGTCCAGGCGGAACGCCAGGGACTTGAGGTTCACCTGGAGGTAGCGCGGGGTCTCACCGTCGGGGGCGAAGCCGCCTTCACGGGCGATCGTGAAGAGGGTCTTCTCCTTGGAACGGTCGCGGACCTGCACCACGTCGTCCGGGCGGACACGGAAGGAGGGCTTGTCGACCTTCTTGCCGTTGACCTGGATGTGACCGTGGACGACCATCTGGCGGGCCTGGTAGATCGTGCGGGCGATACCCGAACGCAGGACCAGCGCGTCGAGACGGCGCTCGAGCTCGATGATCAGGGCCTCGCCGGTCTTGCCCTGGACCTTGGAGGCACGCTCGTAGGCGCGGACGAGCTGGCGCTCGGACACGTCGTACTGCGCGCGCAGACGCTGCTTCTCCAGCAGACGGACCTTGTAGTCCGAGTTCTGCTTGCGGCCACGGCCGTGCTCACCCGGCGGGTAGGGGCGGGCCTCGAAGTACTTGACGGCCTTCGGGGTCAGCGCGATGCCGAGGGCACGCGACTTCTTGACCTTGGGGCGGGACTGGTTCGCCACTTCTCTTCCTTTTCCTTGTCGGCTGCCTCAGGGTTACGGGAGGTCGCATCCGCAGCCGGGGAATTCCCATCAGGTCCGCGAGGGACGTGGTGGGCAGCCGCTCCCCTGGTCTGGGCACATACGTGCAGCACACGAACGGCCCACCGACCGGTCCCGGGACTGACGGGGGGTGGTGGGCTGCCCGCGACACCTACGACGGTGCGCGACGCTCCTGGATCGAAGATCCGGCTGGGTGTCCCGCCTGAGGCGCCGACCGGAGCCGGACACGGGACTCAGCACTCCGGCAGATTCTACAGGGTGGTCAGGACCGTTTCCGACCGAGGTGCTTCCTGGTCCACTCCACCGCGTCCGCGTACCGCGCCTCCGCGCCGTGCCGGGTGGGCTCGTAGTACTCGCGGTCCTTCAGGGCGTCCGGCGCGTACTGCTGTGCGGCGATGCCCTCGGGCAGGTCGTGCGGGTAGGTGTAGCCCTTGCCGTGCCCGAGCTTCGTCGCGCCCTTGTAGTGGCTGTCCCGCAGGTGGGAGGGCACGGGACCGGCCAGTCCCTTGCGTACGTCGTCCAGGGCGGCGCCGATCGCGGTGGTGGCGGCGTTGGACTTGGGGGCGAGGGCGAGGGCGATGGTGGCGTGGCTGAGGGTGAGGGCGGCCTCGGGGAAGCCGATCATGGCGACGGCCTGGGCGGCGGCGACGGCGATCGGCAGCGCGTTCGGATCGGCGAGTCCGATGTCCTCGCTGGCGGAGATCATCAGGCGGCGGGCGATGAAGCGGGGGTCCTCGCCGGCCTCGATCATGCGGGCCAGGTAGTGCAGGGCGGCGTCCACGTCGGAGCCGCGGATGGACTTGATCAGGGCGCTGGCGACGTCGTAGTGCTGGTCGCCGTCGCGGTCGTACTTCACCGCGGCCCGGTCGACCGTCTCCTCCAGCGTGGCCAGGGTTATCTCCGGCTCGCCCTTGTCGAGCGCGGCTCCCGCGGCGGCCTCCAGGGCGGTCAGCGCGCGGCGGGCGTCGCCGCCGGCGATGCGCAGGAGGTGGTTCTCGGTGTCCCCGGGAAGGGTGACGGCGCCCTTCAGGCCCCGCTCGTCGGCGAGGGCGCGCTTCAGCAGGTCCCGGATGTCGTCGTCGGTGAGCGGTTCGAGGGTGAGGAGGAGGGAGCGGGAGAGCAGCGGGGAGATGACCGAGAAGTAGGGGTTCTCGGTGGTCGCCGCGATCAGGGTGACCCAGCGGTTCTCCACGGCCGGTAGCAGGGAGTCCTGCTGGGCCTTGCTGAAGCGGTGGATCTCGTCGAGGAAGAGGACGGTCTCCTGGCCGTACCCGCCGGAGGCGCGGCGGGCGCCGTCGATGACCGCGCGGACCTCCTTGACGCCCGCGGTGATCGCCGACAGTTCGACGAAGCGCTTGTTGGTGGCCTTGGAGACGACGTAGGCCAGGGTCGTCTTGCCGGTGCCGGGCGGGCCCCAGAGGATCACCGAGGAGGGTCCCGCGGGGCCCGACGCGCCTTCGCCGACCAGTCTGCGCAGGGGCGAGCCCGGCTTCAGCAGGTGCTGCTGGCCCACCACCTCGTCGAGGGTGCGCGGGCGCATCCGGACCGCCAGGGGGCTGCCGGTCGGGTCCTTCTCCTGGCGTTCTTCTGCTGCTGCGGTGAACAGGTCGGGCTCCACGCTGAAACCCTAAGGCACCGCACCGACAGCCCGGGGCGGGCGGTCAGCTGGTCCAGAAGTCCCACCAGCGGGTCAGGATCAGCATGCCGATGATGCCGATGTGCAGGACCGGCATGACCCAGGTGAACTCGCCGAAGAAGCTCTTCAGCCAGCCCGGGGCGGGCAGGAAGCCCTGGCGGACGTTGAACGACGTCACGTACCAGAACATGATGATCGTGGCGACCCAGGCCAGGCTGCACCACAGGCACAGGGCGTTGATCCGGTACAGGGACTGGAACATCAGCCAGGCGCAGAAGCAGACGCCGAAGAGCGTGCCCGCGTTGAAGGTGAGCCAGTACCAGCGCGGGAAGCGGGCCCGGGCGAGCAGGCTCATGCCGACGCAGACGACGATGCCGTAGGTGACCAGGCCGAGCATCGGGTTGGGGAAGCCGAAGACGGAGGCCTGGTCGCTCTCCATGACGCTGCCGCAGGAGACGACGGGGTTGAGGCTGCACCCGGGGACGAACGTCTCGCCCTTGACCTTGGCCTCGAGCAGCTTGAACTTGTCGAGCGTGATCACCCACGCGGCGAGCACACCGGCGGCGCCGGTGATCACCAGGAGCAGGGCGAACGCCCGGCTCGCGCCCTCCGTGCGCGGCGCGGAGGCGGCCCGCTGCGGTGCGGCCGGGGGTTCGGGATCCATGTCGACGTCCCTGACTGTCGTCTTGCTCATCACGCCGATTCCGTCACTGGGGTGTGGACCTGCTTCGGGCAGGGGCCATTGTGCCGTACGGAGCTGTGGTCCGCCGTTGAGCGGACATAAGAACGTACCGGTGTTCGCCCGTGAGCGTGCGGTTTCGGCCGATGTCCGTGGGACGGCCGTACACACGCTCCCCTCGGGCCGTCCTGCCGGGTGAAGCAGCCCGTGCGCGTCGACGACGAAGGCGCCGGTGCCCCGCGCGGGCATCCGGCGCCTTCCTCCACGGGCGAGGGGTCAGCCGAGCCGTGACTCCAGCTCCGCCACGATCTCGTTGACGCCGACCGCCGTCTGCTCGCCGGACTCCATGTCCTTGAGCTGGACGACGCCCTCGGCGAGGTCGCGTTCGCCCAGCACCAGGGCGTAGCGGGCACCCGAGCGGTTGGCGGCCTTCATCGCGGCCTTGAGGCCCTTGCCGCCGTAGGAGAAGTCCGCCGCCACACCGTTCTTGCGCAGTTCGGTGACCTTGGCGAACAGCACCCGGCGGGCCTCGTCGCCGAGCGGGACGGCGAACACGCTGGTGGTGGCGGGGAGTTCGAGATCGACGCCCTCCGCCTCCAGGGCCAGCACGGTGCGGTCGACGCCCAGGGCCCAGCCGACGGACGGCAGCGCGGGGCCGCCGATCATCTCGGACAGGCCGTCGTAGCGGCCGCCGCCGCCCACCGCGGACTGGGAGCCCAGGCCGTCGTGGACGAACTCGAAGGTCGTACGGGTGTAGTAGTCGAGGCCGCGGACCAGCTTGGGGTCGTCCTCGAAGACCACGCCCGCCGCCGTGATCAGCTCGCGGACCTCCTCGTGGTACGCCTTGCAGGCGTCGCAGAGGTAGTCGCGCAGCAGGGGCGCGCCGGTGAGCTGCTTCTGCACCGACTCGCGCTTGTCGTCCAGGACGCGCAGCGGGTTGATCTCCGCGCGGCGCAGCGTGTCCTCGTCCAGGTCGAGGCCGCGCAGGAAGTCCTGCAGCGCGGCCCGGTACACCGGGCGGCACTCCTTGTCGCCGAGGCTGTTGAGCAGGATGCGGAAGTTCCGCAGGCCCAGCGAGCGGTACGCCTGGTCGGCGAGGATGATCAGCTCGGCGTCGAGCGCCGGGTCCTCCGCGCCGATCGCCTCGGCGCCGACCTGGGAGAAGTGGCGGTAACGGCCCTTCTGGGGGCGCTCGTAGCGGTAGTAGGAGCCGGAGTACCAGAGCTTGACCGGGAGGTTGCCCGCCTTGTGCAGGTTGGCCTCCAGGGCCGCGCGCAGCACGGAGGCGGTGCCCTCGGGGCGCAGGGCGAGCCGGTCGCCGCCCTTGGTCTCGAAGGCGTACATCTCCTTGGTGACGATGTCGGTGGACTCGCCGACACCGCGTGCGAACAGCTCGACGTTCTCGAAGCCGGGCGTCTCGATGTAGCCGTAGCCGGAGCCCCGCAGCGGGGCGGCGATGGCCTCGCGGACGGCGAGGTACTTGGCGCTGTCCGGCGGGATCAGGTCGTACGTGCCCTTGGGGGCCTTGAAGGTGCTCACGGAAGTCTCTCGTCACATTCCTCGTCGGGGAGCCTCGGTGGTGGCTCCCTGGCCGGCGGCCACCTGCCGCAGATACGGGTTGGTGGCGCGCTCCTGGCCGATGGTCGTCTGGGGGCCGTGGCCGGACAGCACCACGGTCGAGTCGTCGAGCGGCAGGCACACGCGGGCCAGGGACTCGAGCATGTCGTCCATGGAGCCGCCCGGCAGGTCGGTGCGTCCGATGGAGCCGGCGAACAGCAGGTCGCCCGAGAACATGACCGGCGGGACGTCCGCCGCCTCGGGCAGGCCGAAGGTCACCGACCCCTTGGTATGGCCCGGCGCGTGCGCGACGGAGAACGTGAGGCCCGCGAGGTCCAGCCGCGTGCCGTCGGTGAGTTCCCTGACGTCGTCCGGCTCCCCCACGGTCAGCTCGCCCATCAGCGGCATGCCGATGGCGCGGCCGATGCCCTTCTCGGGGTCGCGCATCATGTACCGGTCCTCGGGGTGGATCCAGGCCGGCACGTCGTGCGCTCCGCAGACCGGGACGACCGAGGCGACGTGGTCGATGTGGCCGTGGGTGAGGACGACGGCGACGGGCTTGAGCCGGTGCTTGCGGACCGCCTCCGCGACGCCGTCGGCGGCCTGGTGGCCGGGGTCGATGATCACGCACTCCTCACCGGCGGCGGGGGCGACGAGATAACAGTTCGTCCCCCAGGCCCCGGCGGGGAACCCGGCAATGAGCACGATCGTCCTTCGTTGTGTCGATACGAGAGGCTTGCGACGGGGCTGCGCCCGCCGTCAGAGCCTACCGGCGCTGCCGATTCCTCAGCGAACCCATATACGGTACGGGGCACACGCAGGCGGTCGGCTCACCGCACGCACGCACGCGTACCGGCCGGCACACGAGACGCATGAGGAGAGAACCCGGTGGTCAGCCAGGAACAGCGGCGGCGTCAGCTCGCCCGGGAGAAGTTCTTGCGGCAGCAGCAGCGGCGCACCGAAGCGCGGCGCAAGTCGCGGATCCGCAACTCGGTGGTCGCGTCCGTGCTCGGTGTGGTCCTCGTGGGCAGCCTCGCGCTGTACACGACCGGGACGCTCAAGCAGGACGACGACAAGACCAACGCGAACGCGGAGGTCACGCCGAGCGCCTCGGCGCCGAGCAAGGCGCCCGACCCGTGCGACAAGCCCGCGGAGGGCAAGGTCAAGTCGGAGACCTGGAAGAAGGAGCCGGCGGTCACCATCGACAAGTCGGCGGACTACACCCTGAAGCTGGACACGACCTGCGGCGGGATAGACGTGGCGCTGAAGGCGTCGGCGGCCCCGCACACGGTCAACTCGTTCGACTTCCTGGCGAAGAAGGGCTACTTCGACCACAGCAAGTGCCACCGGCTCACCACGAACGGCATCTACGTGCTGCAGTGCGGTGACCCGACGGGCACCGGCACCGGCGGTCCCGGCTACACGATCCCGGACGAGAACCTGAAGGACAAAAGCCTGAAGGACAACATCTACCCGGCGGGCACGGTCGCGATGGCCAACACCGGGCAGAAGGACAGTGGCGGCAGCCAGTTCTTCCTGGTCTACCAGGACAGCCAGCTTCCGCCCAGCTACACCCCGTTCGGCACCATCTCGGACGCCGGCATGAAGGTGCTGAAGAAGATCGCCGACGCCGGGGAGAGCACCGGAGCGGGTGACGGGGCGCCCAACGCGACGGTCGTGATCGACAAGGCGACCGTCACCAAATCCTGATCCCCAACTGCGAAATTTCGGTCGCGCGGGATGCGGACAGGCATCCCGTCGGTCGCCTATGTTGGCCGTGACGAAACTGTGGACGATGCCCGGGGGAGCTTCGAGGCCCCCTCGACGGCATCATGTGGAGGAGGCGCTGTGAGCAGCGACCCGTGGGGCCGCGTCGACGAGACGGGGACCGTGTACGTGCGTACGGCCGACGGCGAGCAGGTCGTCGGTTCCTGGCAGGCCGGCTCCCCCGAGGAGGCGCTGGCCTACTTCGAGCGCAAGTACGAGGGCCTGGTTGTCGAGATCGGCCTCCTCGAGAAGCGAGTGAAGACCACCGACCTGTCGTCCAAGGACGCCCAGACCGCGATCGGGCACCTGCGCGAGCAGGTGGACGCGCACCACGCGGTCGGTGACCTGGACGCCCTCAGGGCCCGGCTGGACAAGCTCGTGGAGCTGGTGGAGACGCGCCGCGAGGAGCGCAAGGCACAGCGGGCCAAGCAGTCCGACGAGGCGCGTCACGCCAAGGAGGCGCTGGTCGCCGAGGCGGAGGAGCTGGCGCGGTCCGACCAGTGGCGGGCCGCCGGTGAACGGCTGCGGTCCCTGGTGGACACCTGGAAGGGTCTGCCGCGGCTGGACCGCAAGTCGGACGACGAGCTGTGGCACCGGTTCTCGCACGCGCGGTCGGCGTTCTCCAAGCGGCGCAAGCAGCATTTCGCGCAGCTGGACGCGCAGCGTGAGGACGCCCGCCAGGTCAAGGAGCGGCTGGTCGCCGAGGCCGAGTCGTTGTCGAACTCGACGGACTGGGGGGCGACGGCCGCCCGCTACCGCGAGCTGATGGCGGAGTGGAAGGCCGCCGGCCGCGCCCAGCGCGAGCACGAGGACGATCTGTGGAACCGCTTCCGCGGCGCCCAGGACGTCTTCTTCGCCGCCCGCGGTTCGGTCTTCGCCGAGCGTGACGCGGAGCAGGCGGAGAACCTCAAGCTCAAGGAGGAGCTGGCCGAGGAGGCCGAGAGGCTCCTGCCGATCACGGATCTGAAGGCCGCGCGGGCCGCGTTCCGCGGGATCAACGAGCGCTGGGAGGCCATCGGCCATGTGCCGCGGGACGCCCGCCCGAAGGTCGAGGGCCGGATGCACACCGTGGAGCGGGCCCTGCAGGAGGCCGAGGAGGCCGAGTGGCGCCGGACGAACCCGGAGGCGCGCGCGCGTGCCGAGGGTCTCACCGGTCAGCTCCAGGCCGCCGTGGACAAGCTGAGGGGCCAGGCCGAGCAGGCCAGGGCGCAGGGCAACACCGCCAAGGCGGAGAAGCTCGAGCGGGAGCTGGAGGGCCGCCAGGCCCTGCTGGACCAGGCCCTGAAGGGTCTGCAGGAGTTCGGCGGCTGACCTCTCGCACGACACACGGAAGGGGGCTCCCGCACCGAGGTGCGGGAGCCCCCTTCCGTGTGTCCGTCGTCCGCTAGGTGCGGTTGCGGGCCGAGGTGACCCGGTAGACGTCGTAGACGCCCTCCACGCCGCGTACGGCCTTCAGGACGTGGCCGAGGTGCTTGGGGTCCCCCATCTCGAAGGTGAAGCGGGAGGTGGCGACGCGGTCGCGGGAGGTCTGGACGGCCGCGGAGAGGATGTTGACGTGCTGGTCGGACAGGACGCGCGTGACGTCCGACAGCAGCCGGGACCGGTCGAGGGCCTCGACCTGGATGGCGACCAGGAAGACCGAGGACTGGGTGGGCGCCCACTCGACGTCGAGGATCCGCTCGGGCTCCCGGGACAGCGAGTCGACGTTGACGCAGTCGCTGCGGTGCACCGACACGCCGCTGCCGCGGGTGACGAAGCCGATGATCGGGTCGCCGGGCACCGGTGTGCAGCAGCGGGCCAGCTTCACCCAGACGTCCTCGACGCCCTTGACGACGACACCGGGGTCGGCGCTGGAACGGCGCTTGCGGCCGCGGCCACGGGCCGGCGGCACCGACTCGTCGATCTCCTCGGTGGCCGCCTCCTCGCCGCCGAGGGCCTGGACGAGCTTCTGCACGATGTTCTGCGCGGAGACGTGGCCCTCGCCGATCGCCGCGTACAGCGCGGAGATGTCCGAGTAGCGCATCTCGTGCGCCAGCGTGACCAGCGAGTCGCCGGTGAGGATGCGCTGGATCGGCAGGTTCTGCTTGCGCATCGCGCGGACGATGGAGTCCTTGCCCTGCTCGATGGCCTCGTCGCGGCGCTCCTTGGAGAACCAGGCGCGGATCTTGTTGCGGGCGCGCGGCGACTTGACGAAGCCGAGCCAGTCGCGGGAGGGTCCGGCGCCGGCCGCCTTGGAGGTGAAGACCTCCACCAGGTCGCCGTTGTCGAGGGTCGACTCCAGCGGGACCAGGCGGCCGTTGACCCGCGCCCCTATGGTGCGGTGGCCGACCTCGGTGTGGACGGCGTACGCGAAGTCCACCGGCGTGGCACCGGCGGGAAGCGCTATGACGTCACCCTTGGGGGTGAAGACGAAGACCTCGTTGCGGGACAGGTCGAAGCGCAGCGACTCCAGGAACTCGCCGGGGTCCTCGGTCTCCTTCTGCCAGTCGAGGAGCTGCCGCAGCCACGCCATGTCGTTGATGGCGTCCTTGTCCTTGCCGGACGACTTCGGCGCGTCGGTGCGGATCTTGGAGGCGCCGGCGACGGCCTCCTGCTTGTACTTCCAGTGCGCGGCGATGCCGTACTCGGCGCGGCGGTGCATGTCGAAGGTGCGGATCTGCAGCTCGACGGGTTTGCCGCCGGGGCCGATGACCGTCGTGTGCAGCGACTGGTACATGTTGAACTTGGGCATCGCGATGTAGTCCTTGAACCGGCCGGGGACCGGGTTCCATCGCGCGTGCACCGTGCCGAGGGCCGCGTAGCAGTCGCGGACGGTGTCCACGAGGACGCGGATGCCCACCAGGTCGTAGATCTCCGCGAAGTCACGGCCGCGGACGATCATCTTCTGGTAGACGCTGTAGTAGTGCTTGGGGCGTCCGGTGACGGTCGCCTTGATGCGGGCGGCGCGCAGGTCCTGCTGGACCTCGTCGGTGACGATGGCGAGGTACTCGTCGCGCTTGGGGGCGCGCTCGGCGACGAGGCGGACGATCTCGTCGTACATCTTGGGGTAGAGGATCGCGAAGGCGAGGTCCTCGAGCTCCCACTTGATGGTGTTCATGCCCAGGCGGTGGGCGAGCGGCGCGTAGATCTCCAGGGTCTCGCGCGCCTTCTTCTCCTGCTTCTCGCGCTTGAGGTAGCGCATGGTGCGCATGTTGTGCAGGCGGTCGGCGAGCTTGATGACCAGGACGCGCGGGTCCTTGGCCATGGCGACGACCATCTTGCGCACGGTCTCGGCCTGCGCGGCCTCGCCGAACTTGACCTTGTCGAGCTTGGTGACGCCGTCGACGAGGAGGGTGACCACGTCGCCGAAGTCGCGGCGCAGGTCCTCCAGGCCGTACTCGGTGTCCTCGACGGTGTCGTGCAGCAGTCCGGCCATCAGGGTGGCCGGGTCCATGCCCAGCTCGGCGAGGATGGTGGTCACCGCGAGCGGGTGCGTGATGTACGGGTCGCCGCTCTTGCGCTTCTGGCCGCGGTGCCAGCGCTCGGCGACCTGGTAGGCGCGCTCGATCTGGCGGAGCGTGGCGTTCTCGATCTTGGGATCGTTGCTGCGCACGATCCGCAGCAGCGGCTCGAGGACCGGGTTGTACGGGTTCGCGCGCTGGACGCCGAGCCGGGCGAGGCGGGCGCGGACGCGGTTGGAGGAGCCGGAGCGCGGCTGGCCGGTGTTGGGGCGGGCCAGGGTGGCCGAACGCTCGGGAGGGGCCGGCTTGGGGCGCGGCTGCTCGGGCTTGTCGACGGGCGCCGACTGGGCATGCTGGACCGGCCCGCGCGTGTCGTTCTTCGCGTGGGGCGCGCTCGGCGCGGGCTTGGCCGCGGCCGCCGAGGCGGACTCGGGCTTGGCGGCGGTCAGGTGCTGGGCCTCGTCTGGCAAGAGGGCTCCTCGTGCGCGATCCGGGTCCCCCGGTCAGGCTCCGGACACCCCATGGTAGCGATCCCGTGGCCGCGGATCGCCTGCGGGCGGTCGTGAGGACGGTCTGCCCCGGAAACACCCGAGGCGGACACCGGATTCCTCCGGGCCCACCCGAACGGTGTCCCCCGTACCCGATCCGCGCACATTGCCACAGGCCGGACGGCGAACAACGCCCCCGAAGAACGGTCTGCCCCCGGAAACACCCGAGGCGGACACCGGATTCCTCCGGGCCCACCCGAACGGTGTCCCCCGCACCCGATCCGCGCACATTGCCACAGGCCGGACGGCGAACAACGCCCCCGAAGAACGGTCTGCCCCCGGAAACACCCGAGGCGGACACCGGATTCCTCCGGGCCCGCCCGAGCGGTGTTCCCTGTCCGCGGTTCGCGTGCGGCACCGCTGGTCAGACCGTGAGCAGCGCCTCCAGCGGGGCGCCGGCCAGGGCCGGCTCCAACCGGGCTCGGCCGCCGAGGAAGCCGAGCTCCATCAGTACGGCCAGGCCCGCCACCTCGGCGCCCGCCCTGCGGATGAGCTGGACCGACGCCTCGGCGGTGCCGCCGGTGGCGAGGACGTCGTCGACCACCAGGACGCGGTCGGCGGCGTTCAGGTCCTCGGCGTGCACCTCGATCTCGGCGGAGCCGTACTCCAGGTCGTAGGCCTGGCTGAGGGTGGCTCCGGGGAGCTTGCCCGCCTTGCGCACGGGGATGAAGCCGAGGCCCGCGCGGACGGCGACCGGGGCGCCGAGGATGAACCCACGGGCCTCCAGGCCGACGACCTTGGTGGCGCCGGTGGCGCGGGCGATGTCGGCCAGGGCGTCGCTGAGCGCGGCGAACGCCGCCGGGTCCGCCAGGAGCGGGGTGATGTCCTTGAACATCACGCCCGGTTCCGGGTAGTCCGCCACGTCCCGGATGCGGCTGAGCAGCAGTTCCCTGATCCCCGTCATCGGCGCTTCCCGGAGGAACGGCCCCGGCCGCGAGTGGGGGCGGCCGACTGGTCGTGCGGGCCGACGACCGCGGGTGCGGCGTCCTCGGACTCGTCGCCGTAGTCCTCGTCGGTGACCGGGGACTCCTGCGTCCCGCCCGCGGCCGCGCCCTGGGCGCGCTTGGCCAGGACGCGCTTCTTCAGGGACTTCATCGACGGCTCGAGCTCCTTGAGATCGGCCACGAGCGGGGTGGCGATGAAGATCGAGGAGTACGCACCGGCGGCGAGGCCGACGAACAGCGACAGCGAGATGTCGTTCAGCATGCCGGCGCCGAGGACACCGCCGCCGATGAACAGCAGGCCGCCCACCGGCAGCAGCGCGACCACCGTGGTGTTGATGGAGCGGACCAGGGTGCTGTTGATGGAACGGTTGGCGATCTCGCTGTACGTCCAGCGGGTCTGCTTGGTGATGTCCCTGGTCTGTTCCTTGAGGCTGTCGAAGACGACGACCGTGTCGTACAGCGAGTAACCGAGGATGGTCAGCAGACCGATCACCGTGCCCGGTGTGACCTCGAAGCCGACGAGGGCGTAGATGCCGACGGTGATGGTGATGTCGTGGATCAGGGCGACGAACGCGGCGAGTGCCATGCGCCACTCGAAGGCGATCGCCAGGTAGATCACGACCAGGATGAGGAAGATGCCAAGGCCCTGCCAGGCCTTGTTGGCGATCTGTTCGCCCCAGCTGGGACCGACCAGTTCGGCGTTGATCTGCTCGCCGTCGACCTTGAGGTCCTCGGCGAGCGTGTCCTTGATCTTGTCCGACGTGTTGGTGTCGATGCCCGCGACCTGGATGCGCAGGCTGCCGTCACCGAGCTGCTGGACGATCGCGTCGTGGCCGGAGGCGTCCTCCGCGTACTCCTCGGCCTGGGCGACCGAGACGCTCATGTTCTTCGGGGTGGTGAAGACCGCTCCGCCCTGGAACTCGATGCCCATGTGCAGGCCGCGCACCGCCAGGCCGACGATGGCCGTGATGGTGATCAGGATGGAGATGCCGTACCAGATCTTGCGGTTCTTGACGAAGTCGTAGCCGACCTCGCCGTGGTGCAGTCGGGCGCCGAGGGTGCCGAGCTTCGACATCTCTCACGCCTCCTTCGTCTGGGCAGGGGCGGAGGGACGGCGGGTACGGCGCAGGGGCGGCTTCGCGCCCAGCGCCTTCGGGTCGAGACCGGACCACTTGTGGCCGCTCGCGAAGAACTTCCGGCGGGCCATCAGCGTGAGCAGGGGCTTGGTGAAGAGGAACACCACCACGACGTCGAGCACGGTGGTCAGACCGAGCGTGAACGCGAAGCCCTGGACCTTGCCCACGGTGACGATGAAGAGCACCGCCGCGGCGAGGAAGGACACGAAGTCGGAGACCAGGATGGTGCGCCGGGCGCGCGGCCAGGCCCGCTCCACGGAGGGACGCAGGGTGCGGCCCTCGCGGATCTCGTCCCGGACCCGTTCGAAGAACACGATGAACGAGTCCGCCGTGATGCCGATCGCGACGATGGCACCGCACACGGCCGGCAGGTTCAGCGCGAAGCCGATGGTCGGGCCGAGCAGCGACATGATCACGTAGGTGAGGGCCGCGGAGACCAGCAGGGAGGCGATGGCGATGAAGGACAGGCCGCGGTAGTAGACCAGCAGGTAGATGATGACCAGGGCGAGGCCGATGGCGCCGGCGATCAGACCGGCCTTCAGCTGCTCGCCGCCGAGCGCGGCGGTGACGGTGGTGACGCTGTCCTCGCGGAAGGTCAGCGGCAGGGCGCCGTAGGACAGCATGTTGGCCAGTTCCTGCGCCGACTGCTGGTTGAAGTTGCCGGAGATCTCCGCGTTGCCGCCGGTCAGGGCCTGGCTGACGTACGGGTCGGAGACGACCTCGTTGTCCAGGACGATGGCGAACTGGTTCTGCGGCGACTGGTTCTGGGCGAGCTGACCGGTGATGTCGGCGAACTTCTTGGCGCCCTTGTCCGTGAAGTCCATGGTGACGACCCAGCCGGCACCGGTCTGGGTGTTCAGGACGGCGCTGGCCTCGTCGACGTCCGTGCCGTCGACCGCGGCGGGGCCGAGGATGTACTTCTGCCACTGGCCCTGGGAGTTCTGGCCACAGGCCACGGTGGAGTCGGTGGACTTGGAACCGTCACCGGCCTTGGCGCGGACGCTCTCCTTGGTGCAGTCGAGCGCGGCGTACTGCGCCTGGAGCTTGCTGTCGGCGTCGCCGGAGGTGCCGCCGGTCGCGGACGGGGAAGGGGCTGCCTCGTCCTCGGCCGTGCCGCTCGGGGAGGCGGACGGCGTCTCGTCGGCCTTCAGGGCGTCGGTGACGGCACGGCCCTGGGTGGTGGCGCTCGCCGACGGGGAGGAACCGTCGGTCGCCTTCTCCGAGGCCTTGTCGGTCGCCTTGTCCTTGTCGGTCGCCTTGTCCTCGTCGGAGTCCTGTGCCGAGCCGTCGCCGGTCGCGCTGGGCGTGGGCGCGGCGCCGCCGCCGGCGAGCTCGGTGGCGATGACGGGACGGAAGTAGAGCTTGGCGGTGGTGCCGACCTGTTCCCGGGCCTGCTCGGAGTTCGTGCCCTTGGGAATGTTGACGATGATGTTGCGGTCGCCCTGCGTCTGGACCTCGGCCTCCGAGACACCGAGACCGTTGACACGCCGCTCCATGATGGAGACCGCGGTGTTCATGTTGGTCTTGTTGATCGCGGACTCCTGGCCTGCCTCGGGGACCGCCGCCAGCGTGATGCTCGTACCGCCGGCCAGGTCGATGCCGAGACGCGGAGTGGTGTGCCCGGAGGCGAACATCCCTCCGGTGAGCGCCACGATGGCGATCAGGATCAGAGCGAGCGAGCGCCACGGCTTACTCGTGGCGCTCGCGTTCCGTCCCTTTTTGGCTGCTGCCACCTTCTCGTACTCCCTCTCGGGCCGCCTCGCGCCGGATCGGCGGGCGGGCGGCCATGACATGGTGTCGGGACTCCGTGCGAGTCGGGCATGTCCCGGGGCGCGCGGGCGGCACCCGCGCGCCCCGGGCCACGGCTACTTCGCGTCGGAGTCGCCGTCGGACTTCTTCGACTGTGCGTCCGCCTTCACTTCGTCGGCGTCGGCCGGCTCGTCGGCCACGTCCTTCTTGCCGAGGTCGACGGGCGTGTCGTCGGAGGCGGCGGCAGCGTCGGAGGAGTCGTCGGTCTCGGTGAGGGAGGAGGCGTCGTCGGGAACGGCGTCGGCGTCGGACTTCAGGTCGTGCTCGATGCCGTGGACGATGCGGTTGTACTCCTCGTCGCTCAGGACGGCACCGATCGAGTTCTTGGCGAACAGCAGCTCCACACCCGGGCCGGCGTCGAGGAGGACCGTGTCCTCACTGACCTCCTTGACCGTGGCGTACATGCCCCCGATGGTGCGGACGCCGGAACCGGGCTGCATCTGGTTCCGCATGTCGATGGCCTGCTGCTGCTTCTTCTTGGCCGACCGGGTCATCAGGAACATGGCCCCGATGAGCACGATGAACGGGAGGAGGGTCACGAGACTCACGGGTCGGAACTTCCTTCACACGACCGCGATGGTGAACGGCCTGATGGTTGGGGGGTATGTGCTGCCGTCTACAAGGGCGGCATCGGCGGAGTCTAAGCGAGTCCGCGCGCAGGGAACAACGCTCAGCATCGCACCGGGGTTCCTGCCTGGGCCAACGTCCTCGCCGTCACGCCCCGAACAGGTCCCCTTGTCCGTTTCCGGGGGTCCCTGAGCGGGGCGGCGTGAGGCCGAGATGCGCCCATGCCGCAGGGGTGGCGACCCTCCCGCGCGGGGTGCGGGCGAGCAGCCCCTCCCGTACGAGGAAGGGTTCGGCCACCTCCTCCACGGTCTCACGTTCCTCCCCGACCGCGACGGAGAGCGTGGACAGGCCGACGGGTCCGCCGCCGAAGAGCTTCAGCAGGGCCTCCAGCACGGCCCGGTCCAGCCGGTCGAGGCCCCGGGAGTCGACCTCGTAGACGGCGAGGGCGGCCGCGGCGATGTCCTCGGTGATCAGTCCGTCGGCCTTGACCTGCGCGTAGTCCCGGACGCGGCGCAGGAGGCGGTTGGCGATGCGGGGCGTGCCGCGGGACCGGCCGGCGATCTCCGCGGCGCCGGCCGGGTCGATCTCCACGTCGAGGAGGCTCGCCGAGCGATGGACGACCCGCTCCAGTTCGGCGGGCTCGTAGAACTCCATGTGCGCGGTGAAGCCGAAGCGGTCGCGCAGCGGGGGCGGCAGCAGGCCGGCCCGGGTGGTGGCGCCGACCAGGGTGAAGGGGGGCAGTTCGAGGGGGATGGCGGTGGCGCCGGGGCCCTTGCCGACGATCACGTCGACGCGGAAGTCCTCCATCGCCATGTAGAGCATCTCCTCGGCGGGCCGGGACATGCGGTGGATCTCGTCGAGGAAGAGGACCTCGCCCTCCTGGAGGGAGGAGAGGATCGCCGCGAGGTCACCGGCGTGCTGGATGGCGGGGCCCGAGGTGATGCGGATGGGGGCTTCCATCTCGGCGGCGATGATCATCGAGAGGGTGGTCTTGCCGAGGCCGGGGGCTCCGGAGAGCAGCACGTGGTCGGCGGTGGCCCCCCGGGCGCGTGCGGCGCGCAGCACGAGGTCGAGCTGCTCGCGGACCTTCTCCTGGCCGATGAACTCGCCCAGGTCCTTGGGGCGCAGGGCGGCCTCGACGGCCTGGTCCTCGCGGTCGGCGGACGCACCGACGAGCCGCTCCTCGGCGGAGGTGTCGGTGGTGTCGTCCCAGTTCATGTGCGTGTGCCTCAGCTCTTCGTACGGGCCAGGGGGCGCGGGCTATCGGGCGCGGTTGAGTGTCTGCAGGGCCGCCTTCAGCAGCTGCCCCACCTGCGGGGTACCCCCGGCGGCCTCCGCCTGGGGGGCCACGGCGGACACGGCCTCGTCGGCCTCGCGGGTCGCGTACCCGAGGCCGATCAGGGCGGCGTGCAGCTGGTCGCGCCAGCCGCTGGTGACCGGTGCGCCGACGGCGGGGGCGCCGAGCGGCTCGCCGAGGCGGTCCTTGAGCTCCAGGAGCAGCTTCTGGGCGCCCTTCTTGCCGATGCCGGGGACGGCGGTCAGCGCCTTCTCGTCCCCGGTGGCCACGGCTCTGCGCAGGGCGTCGGGGGTGTGCACGGCGAGCATCGCCTGGGCCAGCCGGGGGCCCACGCCGCTGGCGGTCTGGAGCAGCCCGAAGACCTGGCGCTCGTCGTCGTCGGCGAAGCCGTACAGGGTCAGGGAGTCCTCGCGGACGACGAGGGAGGTGGCGAGTTTCGCGGGCTGTCCGACGCGGAGCGTGGAGAGCGTGTTCGGGGTGCACTGGACGGCCATGCCGACCCCGCCGACCTCGACCACCGCGGTGTCGGGAGCGAGGGCGGCGACCGTGCCGCTGACGAAGGCGATCATGTCGTACGGCCTTTCGATGCGCGCGGGGCGTGTGGTGTGCGGGGGGTTCTGGAGGCGTGCAGGGCGGCGGCCTGCTGGAGCCGGTTCTGCGCGGGGGCGCGCCAGATGTGGCAGATGGCGAGCGCGAGGGCGTCGGCGGCGTCGGCGGGCTTCGGCGGCGCGTCCAGCCGCAGCAGCCGGGTGACCATGGCGCCGACCTGGGCCTTTTCGGCGCGGCCCGAGCCGGTGACGGCGGCCTTGACCTCGCTGGGCGTGTGCAGGACGACGGGGATGCCGCGGCGGGAGGCGCACAGGATGGCGACGGCGCTGGCCTGGGCGGTGCCCATCACCGTCCGCACGTTGTGCTGGCTGAAGACGCGCTCCACGGCGACGACCTCGGGCCGGTGCTCGTCCAGCCACTGTTCGAGGCCCTGCTCGACGGCGACGAGCCGGTGGCCGAGGTCGGCGTCGGCCGGTGTGCGGACGACGCCCACGCCGAGCATGGTGAGCGGCCGCCCGGCGACGCCCTCGACGACGCCGACACCGCACCGGGTCAGCCCCGGGTCCACCCCCAGTACGCGCACGTGCCGGCCCTTTCCCTCGATCACCTGTTCGTGCAGGCTATCGGGTGCCACTGACAGAGCGGCGGGCCGGCGGAAGTGTCCCGCCGGCCCGCCGAGCAGTGGACGCGTTACGCGTCGACCTTCTCCATGATCTCGTCGCTCACGTCGAAGTTGGCGAAGACGTTCTGCACGTCGTCGCTGTCCTCCAGCGCGTCGATGAGCTTGAAGATCTTCTTGGCGCCCTCCTCGTCCAGCTCGACCTGCATGGTCGGGACGAAGTTGGCCTCGGCGGAGTCGTAGTCGATCCCGGCGTCCTGCAGGGCGGTGCGCACGGCGACCAGGTCGGTGGCCTCGCTGAGCACCTCGAAGTTCTCGCCGAGGTCGTTGACCTCCTCGGCGCCCGCGTCCAGGACGGCGGCGAGGACGTCGTCCTCGGTCAGCTCGCCCTTGGGGACGATCACCACGCCCTTGCGGTTGAACAGGTAGGACACCGAGCCCGGGTCGGCCATGGAGCCGCCGTTGCGGGTCATCGCGACGCGCACGTCCGAGGCCGCGCGGTTGCGGTTGTCGGTGAGGCACTCGATGAGCACCGCGACACCGTTCGGACCGTAGCCCTCGTACATGATCGTCTCGTAGTCGGCGCCACCGGCCTCGAGACCGCCACCGCGCTTGATGGCGGAGTCGATGTTCTTGTTCGGCACCGACTGCTTCTTGGCCTTCTGGACGGCGTCGTAGAGCGTGGGGTTGCCGTCCAGGTCGACGCCGCCCATCCGCGCGGCGACCTCGATGTTCTTGATCAGCTTCGCGAAGAGCTTGCCGCGCTTGGCATCGATCACGGCCTTCTTGTGCTTCGTCGTGGCCCATTTAGAGTGGCCGGACATCTGCCTGTCTCCTTCGCGTAACCCATCTCTGCAACGAACGCAGGAATCCTACAAGGACTCGGCCGCCCGGTACGCGCGCACCATGTCGACGAAGAGGCCGTGCACGCGGTGGTCGCCGGTCAGTTCCGGGTGGAACGACGTGGCCAGCGCGTTGCCCTGGCGGACGGCGACGATGTGGCCGTCGTGCTCGGCGAGCACCTCGGTCCCGGCGCCGACGGACTCCACCCAGGGGGCGCGGATGAAGACGCCCTCCACGGGAGGGCCCTCGACTCCCCTGACGTCGACCGCGGCCTCGAAGGACTCGTTCTGCCGGCCGAAGGCGTTGCGGCGCACGATCATGTCGATGCCGCCGACGGTCTCCTGGCCCGAGCGCGGGTCGAGGATCTTGTCGGCCAGCATGATCATGCCGGCGCAGGTGCCGTAGACGGGCATGCCCTCGCGCACACGCGCGCGAAGGGGCTCCATCAGGCCGAAGAGGACCGCCAGCTTGGAGATCGTGGTGGACTCCCCGCCGGGGACGACCAGGCCGTCGACCTCGGCGAGTTCCTCGGGACGCCGGACCGGCCTGGCCACGGCGTCGGCCGCGGCCAGGGCGACGAGGTGCTCCCGTACGTCGCCCTGGAGGGCCAGGACACCGATGATCACGGTCACCAGCCGCGGTTGGCGTAGCGCTCGGTCTCGGGGAGGGTGTCGCAGTTGATGCCGACCATGGCCTCGCCGAGGTTGCGGGACGCGTCCGCGATGATCTTCGGGTCGTCGTAGAAGGTGGTCGCCTTGACGATGGCGGCGGCGCGCTTGGCCGGGTCGCCGGACTTGAAGATGCCGGAGCCGACGAAAACGCCCTCGGCGCCGAGCTGGCGCATCAGCGCGGCGTCGGCCGGGGTGGCCACACCGCCGGCGGAGAACAGCACGACAGGGAGCTTGCCCAGCTCGGCGACCTCCTTGACCAGCTCGTACGGGGCGCGCAGCTCCTTGGCGGCGGCGTACAGCTCGTGGTTGTCGTAGCCGCGCAGGCGGGCGATCTCGTTCTTGATCTGGCGCAGGTGGCGCACGGCCTCGACGACGTTGCCGGTGCCGGCCTCGCCCTTGGAGCGGATCATGGCGGCGCCCTCGGCGATGCGGCGCAGGGCCTCGCCCAGGTTGGTGGCACCGCAGACGAACGGGGTGGTGAACGCCCACTTGTCGGAGTGGTTGACCTCGTCGGCCGGGGTGAGGACCTCGGACTCGTCGATGTAGTCGACGCCGAGGGACTGCAGCACCTGGGCCTCGACGAAGTGGCCGATGCGGGACTTGGCCATCACGGGGATGGAGACGGCGTCGATGATGCCCTCGATCATGTCCGGGTCGGACATCCGGGCCACGCCGCCGTCCTTGCGGATGTCGGCGGGGACCCGCTCCAGGGCCATGACGGCGACGGCGCCGGCGTCCTCGGCGATCCTGGCCTGCTCCGGCGTGACGACGTCCATGATCACGCCGCCCTTGAGCTGTTCGGCCATGCCGCGCTTCACGCGAGCGGTGCCGGTCTCGGGACCCTGGTTTTCGGAGAGCGTGCTGGACACGAATGACCTCACTGAGGGGAAGGAGGGGGTTTCTGCAGCACTGAGGAAACGTGAACGGACCAGGCCACAGCAAGGGCCAATGAGAAGCCGGTGGATCCTTTTCGGTCGGCGGCGATCCGGCCGGGTGGCCGGATCCCTCCGTTACGCGGCCCGCTCGACCAGGGCGGCCGGCGGCTCGTCGTCCATCTCGAAGGCCATCGGGAAGGGCGCGTGTCCCGCCAGCCGGAACCAGCGCACCTTGCGGTGCCGTCGCAGCGCCCGTGCCGCCCGTACGGCGTCGTTGTGGAAGCGGCGGGCCATCGGCACCCTGCGCACCGCCTCGGCGAGCTCCAGGGCCGCCTCCTCGCCCCCGGGCGCCTCCCTGACCGCGTCCACCTGCTGCGCGTCGCCGAACACCGCGCGCAGTGCCTGGCTGAGCTCGCTCTCCGCGACCTCGCGCTGCTCCTCGACCGCCTGCCGCGCGGCGTGCGCGGCCTCGTAGAGCACGATGGACGCGGCGGGGTCGAGCACGCCCGAGGTGGCCAGTTCCTGGGCCACCGAGGCACGGCGCAGCAGCTGGGCGTCGAGCGCGGCCCGGGCGGCGTCGATACGGGCGTGCAGCCGGTCCAGGCGTCCAGCGGTCCAGCTCAGATAGAGGCCGACGGCGACGAGGGCGACGAGGATCCAGATGAGGGTTGCGGTCACGGGCGGCAAGGCTAGTACCGCCGGCCGCGGATCCCGCCCCTGGGGCCGGGCGCCTCCCGCCCGGCCGTCAGTCCCGCGCCAGGCCCAGCCGGGCCCTCAGCCCCGTCGCGCGGTCGTCCGTCGCCACCGCCGCCGCGCCCGCCGTCACCGTCTCGTAGACCGACAGGATGTCCGCGCCGACCGTCGACCAGTCGAAGCGGCGGACGTGGGCGCTGCCGCGTTCGCGGAGCTCCGCGCGGCGTTCCGGGTCCTCCAGGAGCCGTACCGCCGCCCGCGCGAGCGCGTCCGGGTCCTCGTTGGCGAACAGCTCGCCCGCCGCTCCCCGGTCGAGGACCTGCGCGAACGCGTCCAGGTCGGAGGCGAGCACCGGCGCGCCCGCCGACATCGCCTCGACCAGGATGATGCCGAAGCTCTCCCCGCCGGTGTTGGGCGCCACGTACAGGTCGACGCTGCGCAGGAAGCGGGCCTTGTCCTCGTCGCTGACCATGCCGAGGAACTCCACGCGCGGGCGCAGCTCGCGCGGCAGCGACGCGACCGCCTCCTCCTCGTCGCCGCGCCCGGCGACCAGCAGCCGCGCCCGCGGCCGGGCGGCGAGGATCTTCGGCAGGGCCTTCATCAGCACCGGCAGGCCCTTGCGGGGCTCGTCGATGCGGCCGATGAAGCCGATGGTGTCGCCCTGCCACTCCGGTCTGGGCTCGGCCTTGGCGAAGAAGTCGACGTCGACGCCGTTGGGGATGACCACCGCGTCGCCGCCCAGGTGCTCGACGAGGGTGCGGCGGGCGTACTCGCTCACCGCGATCCGCGCGCTGATCTTCTCCAGGGCGGCCTGGAGGATCGCGTACGCGGCGATCATCGCGCGGGAGCGCGGGTTGGAGGTGTGGAAGGTGGCGACGATCGGCCCCTCGGCCGCCCAGCAGGTCAGCAGGCCCAGCGAGGGCGAGGTCGGCTCGTGGATGTGGACGACGTCGAAGGCGCCCTCGTGCAGCCAGCGCCGTACCCGCGCGGCGGACAGGAAGCCGAAGTTGAGCCGGGCCACCGACCCGTTGTAGGGCACCGGCACCGCGCGGCCCGCCGAGACGACGTACGGCGGCAGCGGGGTGTCGTCGTCGGCCGGGGCCAGGACGGACACCTCGTGGCCGAGGCGGATGAAGTACTCGGCCAGGTCGCGGATGTGGAACTGGACTCCCCCGGGCACGTCCCAGGAGTACGGGCAGACGATGCCGATCCTCACGAGGTCCCCTCCCGGTCCCGCCCGGGGGCCTTCGCGGGGTCCCGCGCGGGATCGAGATCCCTCAGCCACAGGCGTTGCAGCATGTGCCAGTCCTCCGGATGGTCGGCGATCCCCGTGGCGAAGGCGTCGGCCAGCGCCTGTGTCATGACAGACGTCTTCTCGACGCGCGTGCCTGTCCCGGGGACCTCGACCGGCGGATGGACCCGGCCCCGCATCACCGGCGAGTCGTCGTACCAGAGGGTCACCGGCAGCAGCCGGGCCCCGGTCTGCTGGGCGAGCAGGGCGGGACCGGCCGGCATCCGGGCGGTCTCACCGAAGAAGTCGACCTCGACGCCGGAGGAGGACAGGTCGCGGTCGGCGACCAGGCAGACCAGTCCGCCGTCGCGCAGCCGCCGGGCCAGGGTGCCGAAGGCGGAGCCGCCGCTGTGCGGCAGCACCTCCATGCCGAGGCCCTCGCGGTAGGCGACGAAACGGTCGTACAGCGTCTCCGGCTTCAGCCGCTCGGCGACGGTGGTGAACGGTATGCCGAGCTTCGTGGTGACCCAGGCGCCGGCCAGGTCCCAGTTGGCGAGGTGCGGCAGCGCCAGGACGACGCCCTTGCCGGCCGCCATGCCGTCGGTCAGGTGGTGGAGGTCCTTGACGTCGACGCCGTCCGCGATGCGCCCGGGGCTCCAGGAGGGCAGCCGGAAGGACTCCATCCAGTAACGCAGGTACGACCGCATGCCCGCGCGGGAGAGTTCGGCCAGCCGCTCCGGGCCCGCGTCCGGCACGACGCGCGCGTAATTGCCCTCCAGCCGGAGCACGCCCTTGCCGCGCCGCTTCCACGCGAGGTCGGCGATGGTCCGGCCGAGGCGCGCGGCGACCGGCTCGGGGAGTTTCCTGACGGTGCCCCAGCCGGCGCCGTACAGGGCGTCGGCCAGCCGCTCCTGGGCGCTCACGTCGCGGCCTCGCTCCCTCGGGCCTCCTGCCGCTCGGCGGCCTCCGCCTCGGCGGACTCGCGGCGCACGGTGACCACCCGCTGGATCAGCGTGACCAGGCTGCCGACGGCGACGATCCACAGGGCGACCGGCAGCAGGTACTGGATGCCGGGTACACCGAACGCGTGCAGGCCCGCGAGACCTGCCGCGACCAGCGAGACCACCAGCCGTTCGGCCCGCTCGACCAGACCGTTGACGGCGACCGGCAGGCCGATCGACTCGCCGCGCGCCTTGGTGTACGACACCACCTGGCCGCTGGCCAGGCAGAAGATCGACACCGCGCACAGGGCGATGTCGTCACCGCCCCCGGCGTACCAGAGGGCGAAGCCGCCGAAGATCGCCCCGTCGGCGACCCGGTCCAGGGTGGAGTCCAGGAAGGCACCCCAGCGGCTGGAACGGCCCAGCTGGCGGGCCATGTTGCCGTCGACCAGGTCGGAGAAGACGAACAGCGTGATCACGACCGTGCCCCAGAAGAACTCGCCCCTGGGGTAGAAGACCAGCGCGCCCGCGACCACTCCCGCGGTGCCGATGAGCGTGACCGTGTCGGGGCTGACCCCCCGCCGGATGAGAAACGCGGCGAACGGTGTGAGGACACGCGTGAAGAATGCACGCGCGTACTTGTTCAGCATGGCCTTCCCGACGGTCGGTGGGGCCGCGCGGCCCCTGCTGGCCACCCGGCGGGCCCAATCGTAGCCACGCGCACACGCGGGCGGCCGCGGGGCACCCGTACGCCCGTACGAAGGCGGGCCCCGCCCGGCGGATCGGATGCCGCGGGCGAATCCCGTCACAGGACCCTGAGAGGGGAGCGATGCTCCAGGCGACGCACCGCGTGTGCGCCGTTCTGCCTGCGGAATCGCTTTCCTCGTCGTCCGCGCGGCAGGTACCGGCAGCCGCCGGGCGGATGCGCCGACAGCACCGGCGGATCGTGCCGGGGACGCGCTCTCCCCCGGGTACCCCGGCCACGCTGTCGTCACGCGCCGGCTCCCCCACGCCCGGCTCCGCCCGCGCGGTGGGACTCCCCCGCCCGGCACCACCCCGTCATCCCGCCCACCCCGGCCGCGGGGCACCGCCCTGAGCAGGGCCGGACGCCGGGATCACGTCCTTCGTATGGACGCGCCGTGAAGGGAGTGGAAAGCTCGAAGGACCGCGGGCGTCGCCGGAGCCGCACCGCACGCGGATTCCGCGGGTCCGCGCCCACAGTGACCTCACCGTGCACGGGAGGCAGGATCATGGGCGACAAGGCGCACACACACCCCGGAGCCGCCGGCAGGGCGCAGGCGGCCGGCCATCCCACGTCCGTACGGAATGTGGTGCTGGTCGGCCACTCCGGATCGGGCAAGACGACCCTGGTGGAGGCCCTCGCGCTGACCGCGGGGGCGGTGAACCGGGCGGGCCGCGTGGAGGACGGCGGCACCGTCTCCGACTACGACGACATCGAGCACCGGCAGCAGCGCTCCGTACAGCTCTCCCTGGTGCCCCTCGAATGGGACGGCATCAAGGTCAACCTCCTGGACACCCCCGGATACGCCGATTTCGTCGGAGAGCTCAGGGCCGGTCTGCGGGCGGCGGACGCGGCCCTCTTCGTCGTCTCGGCCTCGGACGGTGTGGACGGCTCGACCCGCATGGTGTGGGACGAGTGCGCGGCGGTCGGCATGCCGCGCGCCATCGTCGTCACGCACCTGGAGGCGGCCCGCGCGGACTTCGAGGAGATGACCCGCGTCTGCGCGGAGACCTTCGGCGGCGACGACCCCGACGCCGTGCTGCCGCTGTACCTGCCGCTGCACGGCCCGGAGGGGCCCGACGGACACGCGCCCGTGACGGGCCTGACCGGACTGCTGTCGCAGAAGCTGTTCGACTACTCCACCGGCGAACGCAAGGAGTCCGAGCCCGGCGAGGACCAGCTGCCGCGGATGGAGGAGGCCCGCGGCCGGCTCATCGAGGGGATCATCGCCGAGAGCGAGGACGAGACCCTCATGGACCGCTACCTCGGCGGCGAACGGATCGACGTCGGGACGCTGGTCGAGGACCTGGAACGGGCGGTCGCGCGCGGGGTGTTCTTCCCCGTCCTGGCCGCCGCTCCCGCCGCCGACGGCGCCCGCCAGGGACTCGGCACGGTCGAGCTGCTCGAGCTGATCACCGGCGGCTTCCCGACCCCGCTGGAGCACGGCGCCCCGAGCGTGACCACCGTCGACGGCAGGCCGCGCGAGCTGAAACCGTGCGACCCGGACGCCCCGCTGGTCGCGGAGGTGGTGAAGACCTCCTCCGACCCGTACGTCGGCCGGCTCTCCCTGATCCGGCTCTTCTCCGGCACCCTGCGCGCCGACCAGACCGTGCACGTCTCCGGACACGGGCTCGCCGACCGCGGCCACGAGGACCACGACGTCGACGAGCGGATCGGCGCCCTGTCCACGCCGTTCGGCAAACAGCAGCGGCCCGTCTCCCACGTCATCGCGGGCGACCTCGCGTGCGTGGCGAAGCTCAGCCGCGCGGAGACCGGGGACACCCTGTCCGCCAAGGACGACCCGCTGCTCATGGAGCCGTGGGACATGCCCGACCCGCTGCTGCCGCTGGCCATCCAGGCGCACAGCAAACCCGACGAGGACAAGCTCTCGCAGGGCCTGTCCCGGCTCGTGGCCGAGGACCCGACGATGCGGCTGGAACAGAACCAGGACACCCACCAGGTGGTGCTGTGGTGCCTGGGCGAGGCGCACGCGGACGTGGCCCTGGAACGCCTGCGCAGCCGCTACGGCGTCCAGGTCGACGTCGTACCGCACCGGGTGCCGCTCAGGGAGACGTTCGGCGGCAAGGCGTCCGGGCGCGGCCGGCACGTCAAACAGTCCGGCGGACACGGGCAGTTCGCCATCTGCGAGATCGAGGTGGAGCCGCTGCCGAACGGCTCCGGCATCGAGTTCGTCGACAAGGTGGTCGGCGGCGCGGTGCCGCGCCAGTTCATCCCCTCCGTCGAGAAGGGCGTACGGGCCCAGGCCGGCAAGGGGGTCGCCGCCGGACATCCGCTCATCGACGTGCGGGTGACCCTGCTGGACGGCAAGGCGCACTCGGTGGACTCCTCCGACGCCGCGTTCCAGACGGCCGGCGCGCTGGCCCTGCGGGAGGCTGCCGCGGACGCGAAGATCCACCTGCTGGAGCCGGTGGCCGAGGTGAGCGTCCTGGTCGGCGACGACTACGTCGGCGCCGTGATGAGCGACCTGTCCGGCCGCCGCGGCCGGGTGCTCGGCACCGAGCAGTCGCCCGGCGGACGCACCCTCGTCAAGGCCGAGGTCCCGGAGATCGAGATCGGCCGGTACGCCGTCGACCTGCGCTCCCTCTCGCACGGCACCGCCCGCTTCAGCCGCCGGTACGCACGGCACGAACCCATGCCGGCGCACGTGGCGGAACGGGTCAAGGAGGAGGCACGTGCCGCCTCGTAGCCGACGCCGGGCGCCCCCGGAAGGACCCGGCGGACGCCCGCGTACGCGCCGCGCGCCACAACCGTTTCGGAATGCTTCACTTCGTGGTGGCGGACGGCTTCGGCCGTCCGCCGACGGACGACGGCGGGTACGGATACGCTGAATACCTGATCAACAGGTGTGCGCAGCAGGGAAGTCGGGAAGGCCGCAAGACGACAGTCGCGGCGATCGGGGGCGGGAATGACCGTTGAGAGCGGTTACGCGGAGTTCTTCGGTCCGCAGGTGCCGCGTACGGGCGACGAGGGGCAGACGCCGACGTTCGCGCTGGCCTCGGCGGCCTATCGGGACAACGAGGCCGAGGAGATACTCAAGGCCGACAGCGAGTGGCACAAGTCGGCCGTCAGCAAGCCGAGGTTGAAGCTGTTCCGGCCGAACCTGGGCGAGGCGTTCTCCCGGGCGATCATCGACCGGATGCTCGGCGCCGGCCGCGCGCCGCTCATCCAGTCCTTCGGCATCCAGCCCCAGGTGGTGGTCGAGCACTCGCTGGCGGCGCACCGCATCCGCCGCGAGCGGGACAACTGGCTGAGCGCCGTCATGGTCCTGTGCGGGCTGCTCTTCCTGCCGGGCCTGCTGGTGTGGCTGCTGGTCTTCCAGATCCGCACGACGATGGCCAGGCGGGAGGACAAGCGGGCCGGCCTGCTGGCCACCACCCTGCTGGTCGCGGTGGGCGCCCTCGCCGTGCTGTTCCTGATCCGCATGCCGTTCGGCGGGTTCTGGGGCTGGTACGCGCGCGCGTCGGTGGTCGCCCCGGTGGTGGGCTGGTTCTGGGCCAAGCGGATCTGCGAGCGCACGGCGAGGGACCTGCGGGAGCGGTGGAGCAGCCTGCTCTCCGGCAGCAGCGTCGGCGCCAAGGTGCCCGAGGCGGTGCCGAGCAGCCCCGGCGAGACGGCGGCCGAGCAACTGCGCCAGTCCCTGGCCCGGCTCAGCGCCGAGCAGCAGTCCAACTCGGTCTTCTACGCCGGGCCCAAGGGCATACTCGGCATGGGCACCCGCTGGGGCAGCTGGCAGCTCGCCGAGGACCTGGTGCCCGCCGACCCGGGCCGGGAGATCAACCCGTTCCGCAGCTGGGACGTCATCAAGGCCATCCACGACCGGCTGCGGATGCTGGAGCGCGGGCCGCTGCACACCGGAGGCTTCACCAAGCCGTCGGTACGGCACTGGATCGTCACCCCGATCGGGGAGAACGCCGGAGGGGTGTCGCGGCCCGAGGGCGCGGACGTCGAGGCGTACCAGATCAAGCCGCACGCCATACAGGAGATCTGCAACAAGCAGCAGTTCGGCGCGGGCGACCGGCACTACCTGGGCGTGCAGTGGGCGCTGTGGGACGGCCAACTGGTGATCACCATGCTGATCACCGTGACCGTGCTGCACGAGACGCTGCGCATCGAGGTGACCGGACACGCGCTGGGGCCGGTGCACTCGCTGTTCACCAGCGGGCCCGCGGCCAAGGAGAAGGAGGTCCAGAAGTCGATCAGGTTCTGGGAGACCCGGAAGGTCAAGCTCCCGCTGGTCGACGCGGACGAGGTGGTGCGCCTGGCCGCCCGGGCGCCGCTGACCTGGTACCCGCCGCTGCTGTACTGGCTGGGCGGCAAGCTGAGCCTGCCGGAGCCGTTCGGTCTGCGGCACGTGTGGGCGGACAAGCCGTGGCGGCACCGGTTCATGGCGGACGACGCGTTGCGGGCGGCCACGCCGGTGCTGCGGGTGGTGCACTCGGCGGCGATCAAGGTGCTGGAGGAGAACGGGGTGGACACCACGAAGTTCGGTGCGCGGTCGTCGTCCCTCAGCGCCGCGGTGCAGGAGGCCGCGCCCAAGAAGGCCGACGTGTACGACGCGTAGGCGTCACGTAGGCGGGTTGCGGCTGGGCGGGGGTGGGTGCGCGGCTCGGCGCTGACGAGGTGCCTCCCCCACTCTCGGCTTCGCTCGAGCGGGAGGTACCCCCGTCGCCCACCCGTGCCGCCCTGGGGGTACCTCCCAGGCTCTTGAGGCACTGGGGAGGCACGACTGCCCGCAGTTACGTCGGCCAGGCCTCCGACAGCATCTTCCTCGTGTCGGCCAGAAGCTGCGGCAGCACTCTCGTGTGGCCGATCACAGGCAGAAAATTGGTGTCGCCACCCCAGCGGGGCACGATGTGCTGGTGAAGATGGGCGGCGATGCCCGCGCCGGCCACCGTGCCCTGGTTCATGCCGAGGTTGAAGCCGTGCGCGCCGGACGCGGTACGCAGGGCCGTCATCGCCTGTTTGGTCAGCTCGGCCAGCTCGGCCGTCTCCGCGTCGGTGAGATCCGTGTAGTCGGCGACATGCCGGTAGGGCACAGTCATCAGGTGGCCGCCGTTGTAGGGGTAAAGATTGAGCACCACGTACACCTGCTCGCCCCGCTTGATAATCAGACCATCTTCGTCGGACTTGGCCGGGAGGGAGCAAAACGGGCAGCCCTCGCCGGCATCGGGGCTGCTCGGCTTGTTCTCACCCTGGATGTAGGCCATCCGGTGAGGCGTCCAAAGACGCTGGAACGCGTCGGGCGTTCCCACTCCCCACTGCTGCTCCGGCTCACTCGTCATGAGATGCAGCATATGGCGTCGGTTCCGCGAGTATGAAAAGGCCCCCGGGACATTCCCTTCCCGGGGACCGATCCCCGCGCATGCGGGGAGCAACAGCACCTTCGTGTGTCCGACAACGGGTATGAACGGACCATCCCCGCGTTGGCGGGGAGAGCGTCAGACCTGAACCCGACGCTCCACCACATCAACGAGCTTCGCCAGCGCCTGGTCACGCGGAATGCCGTTCTCCTGCGAACCGTCGCGGTAGCGGAACGACACCGTGCCCGCGTGCATGTCCTCGTCACCGACGATGATCATGAACGGGACCTTCTGCTTCTGCTGCGTGCGGATCTTCTTCTGCATCCGGTCCGAGGAGGAATCCACCTCGACGCGCAGCCCCTTCCGCCGCGCCTCGCCCGCGAACTCCTCCAGGTACTGCACATGGGCGTCACCCACCGGGATGCCCACCGCCTGGACCGGGGCGAGCCACGCCGGGAACGCGCCCGCGTAGTGCTCCAGGAGCACCGCGAAGAAGCGCTCGATGGAGCCGAAGAGCGCGCGGTGGATCATGACCGGGCGGGTCTTGGAGCCGTCCGCGGCGGTGTACTCCAGGTCGAAGCGCTCCGGCAGGTTGAAGTCGAGCTGGATGGTCGACATCTGCCAGGTGCGGCCGATGGCGTCACGCGCCTGGACGGAGATCTTCGGGCCGTAGAAGGCGGCACCGCCCGGGTCCGCCACGAGCTCCAGGTTCTGCTTCTCGGCGACCTGGCGCAGCGTCTCGGTGGCCTCTTCCCATGCCTCGTCGGTTCCGACGAACTTCGTCTCGTCCTTGGTGGACAGCTCCAGGTAGAAGTCGGTCAGGCCGTAGTCGCGCAGCAGGTTGAGGACGAAGGTGAGCGTCTTGTCGAGCTCCTCCGACATCTGCTCGCGGGTGCAGTAGATGTGCGCGTCGTCCTGGGTGAAGCCGCGGGCCCGGGTCAGGCCGTGCACGACGCCCGACTTCTCGTACCGGTACACGGTGCCGAACTCGAACAACCGCAGGGGCAGTTCACGGTAGGACCGCCCGCGCGCGTCGAAGATCAGGTTGTGCATCGGGCAGTTCATGGGCTTGAGGTAGTAGTCCACGCCCTCGTCGAGCTGCATGGGCGGGTACATGCCGTCGGCGTACCAGTCCAGGTGGCCCGAGGTCTCGAAAAGCCGCCCCTTCGTCGCGTGCGGGGTGTAGACGAACTCGTAGCCCTCCTCCTCGTGCCTCCTACGGCTGTAGTCCTCCATGACCCGGCGGATGATGCCGCCCTTGGGGTGGAAGACGGCGAGGCCGGAGCCGATCTGCTCAGGGATGGAGAACAGGTCGAGCTCGGAGCCGAGCTTGCGGTGGTCGCGCTTCTCGGCCTCGGCGAGGAACTCCAGGTGGGCCTTGAGCTCGTCCTTGGTGGGCCAGGCGGTGCCGTAGATGCGCTGGAGCTGCTTGTTCTTCTCGCTGCCGCGCCAGTACGCCGAGGCGTTGCGCATCAGCTTGAACGCCGGGATGTTCCGGGTGGTGGGCAGGTGGGGGCCGCGGCAGAGGTCCTTCCAGCACAGCTCGCCGGTCTTGGCGTCCAGGTTGTCGTAGATCGTCAGCTCGCCGGCGCCGACCTCGACGTCCGCGCCGTCGTCGTGCGAGGCGGAGCCCTTGAGGCCGATCAGCTCCAGCTTGTACGGCTCGTCGGCGAGCTCCTCGCGGGCGGCCTCGTCGGTGACCACGCGGCGGGAGAAGCGCTGGCCGCGCTTCTGGATCTCCTGCATCTTCTTCTCGATGGCCTTGAGGTCATCGGGGTGGAAGGGCTTCTCGACGTCGAAGTCGTAGTAGAAGCCGTCCTTGACCGGCGGGCCGATGCCCAGCTTGGCCTCGGGGAACAGCTCCTGCACGGCCTGGGCCATGACGTGCGCGGTGGAGTGGCGCAGGATGTTGAGACCGTCCTCGGAGGAGATCTCGACTCCCTCGACGGTCTCGCCGTCCTTGACCTCGTAGGCGAGGTCCTTGAGCTCACCGGCCACGCGCGCGGCGATGACCGAGCGCTCGCCGGCGAAGAGCTCGGCGGCCGTAGTGCCCGTCGTCACCACGCGTTCTTCCCGCTCGGAATCGCGTTGGATGATCACACGGACGTCTGACACCGGTCTCTCCTGACTGAAGGCTGTGGTCGCGGCGCCATACCGGAGCGCACGCATGGGTGCGATCGTACCGACCCCGGACCGCCCACCGCGAAATCATTCCCCGCCGCAGGCCTCCTCGAAGAAGCCGAGGTCTTCCTGGAGCGCCTTCATCAGACGGTCCCGCTCCGCGTCGTCGACCTGTACGGGCACCACCTCGCCCGCCCCGGTGAGGCGCCGGAAGCCGCCCCGGCTCTCCAGCCTGCCGTGCACCCGGACCGGCAGTCCGACGAGGTGGGCGTGCCCGGCGATGCGGTACGCCTCCTCCTCCAGGGCGATCCGGACGTGCGGGACCTCGGCGCCGGCCAGCACCCGCAGCCGTACGGTGCCCGCGCCGCGCGGCCCCGACCTGCGCATCCGCACCACCGTGCCGGTGATCCGCACCGGCACGGACGGCTCGGCCCGGAGGTAGCGCAGGCCGGCCTCGCGCAGGGCGGGCAGGTCGCCGGGGGAGAACTCGACGGGCTCGGCCGGGGCCGCGCAGCCTTCGGGGACGCCGGCGGCCGGCGCCCATTCCACGGCGATCCGGGCGCCTTCCGAGCCCTGTACCAGGGCGACCAGCGCCTCGGTCAGTTCGTGGCTGACCCCCGCCTCCACGGCGGAGTCGAAGGCGTCCATGCCGCCGGTGGCCCGCCGGTAGTCGACGGCCTCGCGGGCGGCGTGCAGCGCCTGGTGCAGGCATACGGCGAGCGGGCGGCCGGTGGCGACGGGTACGAACGCGGTCAGCCGGCGGCCGTCGGGCGCGGGGCCGACCAGGACGTCCGCCAGGGTGGCGGCGGCGGCGCGCCGGTGCCGGGCGCCGTGGTAGCCGGCCCGTGCGCGCGTGGTGAGCGCGGCGGCGAGCAGCACGGCGCGGGCGGCGGTGCGCAGCCGCTCCTCGACGGTCCAGGGGGTGGCGTCCCCGGGGCCGGACGGCACATCGCGCCACCAGCGGATCTCGTCGCTGGGGACGGCGAGGGCGAGGAGGACCTCGCGGGCGGAGGGCGTGCCGCCGCGGGTCAGGGCGAGCAGGGCCTCGCCGAGCAGGTCCTCGCTGTCGGGGAAGGCACGGCTCTCGGGCACCAGCAGGCTGGTGCCGGAGCCGCCCGGTCCGGGCGGTGTCCAGCGGCCGTAGCGGCCGGGGGCGCCGCCGCGCCGCTGCCAGCCGTGCCGCCGCAGCAGGGCGGTGAGCACGGCCGGGTCGACCGCGCCGGGCTCGGGCGGCGCGGCCTCCCAGGTGGCGTCGGCGGGATGGGGACGCACGGGCCTCAGGGGTTCGTCTGTCGAGCGGTGCGTCACGGTGTCCCTCCCGTCCCGACCCGCGTCATGATCTCGCACAGCGCCCGGTCGTCGAAGATGCGTGAGGTGGGTATCCGCACGGTCGTGCGGCGGCGGCCGGTGACGGGCTGTCCGGCGAGGTTGGTCCAGTAGCAGCAGTGCCTCAGGTCGAGCCGGTCGTGGCCGGCGCGCAGCCACTGGTCCCGCGAGCGCGGGACGATCATCACCACGAGGATCTTGTGCACCGACACGGGCGTGCGGGCGAGTTTCGTCAGGTGGTCGTTGTCGAGGGTGAAGGAGAAGAAGCGGCCCGGGGGGTCCGGAGGGATCTGGTACGTGGCCTTGAGCTGCACCTTGATGGTCACCTCGTCGTCGACGGTGTGTCCGGGCGCGCTGTGGCTGACGTGCCAGTCGATGCCGTTGTCCGGGAACGGCTGGGACAATGAGCAGCCGGCCGCGGCCGCGACGGCGTGCAGATAGCCGACCTGCAGTGTCTCCATGCAGGCGGTGGTGGCGAGAGAGCCGCGAGCGGGTGCGGCGCGCTCCGGCAGCAGCCCGCCCCGCTCGGGCTGCGCTATGGCCATGGCCAACAGCCTTCCCAACTGGTGTATCCCCGCTGCGGACCGCTGAACTGCGCGGACCCGTACTCCTGTTGTCTCCTTCCGGCGTACGGCGCAAACAGGCCGGGTATCACCGTTTCGGGCAGCGGACGGTGCGTCGACTGCCGAGGGTGAACGAGGGGTTGTTGGGTATGGCGTGCTGGTACGAAGGGCCGTTGGCCGCTTTCGACACGGAGACGACGGGTGTGGACGTCGAGACCGACCGGATCGTGTCGGCCGCCCTCGTCGTGCAGGACGCGCCGGGCACCCGGCCGCGGGTGGTCCGTTGGCTGGTGAATCCGGGGGTGCCGGTGCCGGCCGGGGCGACGGAGGTGCACGGGCTGACGGACGATCACCTGCAGCGCCACGGCCGTTGGCCGGCGCCGGTGATGTACGAGGTCGCGGAGGCCCTGGCGGAGCAGGCCAGGGTGGGCCGCCCTCTGGTGGTGATGAACGCGCCGTTCGATCTGACGCTGCTGGACCGGGAGTTGCGCCGGCACCGCGCGTCGTCGCTGGGCCGCTGGACGGAGCGGGCGCCGCTGCTGGTGCTGGACCCCTGGGTGCTCGACAAGCACCTGGACCGCTACCGCAAGGGCCGGCGCACGCTGAGCGACCTGTGCGCGCACTACGGGGTCGCCCTGGAGGGGGCGCACGACGCGGCGGCGGACGCGATGGCCGCGCTGGAGGTGACCCGGGCGGTGGGGCGGCGTTTCGCCTCCCGGCTGGAGCGGCTCTCCCCCGCCGAGCTGCACACCCTGCAGGTGGTGTGGCACGCGGCGCAGGCGCGGGGGCTCCAGGCGTGGTTCGCGCGCACCGGTGCGGAGGAGGTGGTGGACCCGTCGTGGCCGCTGCGTCCGGATCTGCCGACGGCGGCCTGAGGGCGCCCCGGGGATGAAAGAAGCCGGTCCGTCGGGGACGGACCGGCTTTCCCGGTGGGCGATACTGGGTTCGAACCAGTGACCTCTTCGGTGTGAACGAAGCGCTCTCCCACTGAGCTAATCGCCCGGGAACGCACTGAACAATACAGGTCCGGGGAGGGTTCCTTCAAACCGCTTCCAGGTGGGCGGCCAGGCCGCGCCGGCCGGCCCGCATCATCAGGGCGTGGTTGGCGCGGAGGACGGGCCGTCCCGGCACGGCGAGCAGGCGCAGCAGCGGCTTGCGGACGTCGACCTCCTGCTCGTAGTGGACGAGGCAGCCGTGGGGTCCCAGGCGGGTGACGGTCCAGCGGGCCCAGCCGTCGATGTCGCCGGACAGGCCGGCCTCCAGGATCCCGGTCTCCGGGTCGCGGCGGCCCTCCCGCACGGTCGAGGTCAGGTCGTACGGCAGGAGGGAGCGGATCGTGACGATCCCGCTGGTGTCGTCGAGCCGGGTGACGTCCCGTACCTGGGGCCACCACAGGGGGTAGTCCTCGATCCGCTCCAGGGTCCGGTAGACCACGGGGGCGGGCGCGGACAGGGTCCACAGACTGCGGAAGCGGTGATGGTTCCAGTCCATGGACGTCGTGTTCCCGTCCGCGCCCGTGATGTGCCTACGGCATCCGGTCCCCCAGCAGCGACAGCAGCTCGATGGCGGCGAGGCCGTAGAGCGCGGTGTCGTTGGTGGACACCCAGGTGGCCTCACTGCCGGCGACCAGGGCGGTCGGGCCGTTCACCTTCTCGGTCTTCCAGGGGGCCGACTCCTTGTAGCCGTCGGAGTTGTAGAACTTGTCCCAGGCCCGCTCGGCGAGCTTCTGGTCACCGGTCCGTACGGCGGCGTAGGCGTCGAGGCGGGAGTGGCCCTGGAAGAGGATCAGGCTGCCGAAGTGGGAGCCGTAGCGTGCCGCCTGTTCGGCCTTGGTGGCGTTGAAGTAGCGGCAGTAGTCGTAGTACGCCTCGTTGAACTCCGGCATGTCGACGAGGTCGATGAGTTCGGCGCAGAGTTCGTTCAGGCCGAAGACGGCCGACAGGTGGGAGACGCCCACCACGGGTTCGTCCGCGATCGCGAACTTCCCGGTGTCGAGGTCGTACAGGCCGGTGCCCTGGACGAAGCCGTTGGGCTGGGCGGCGATGGTCTCCATGGTGGACAGGACGCGGGCCCTGGCCTTCTCCCACTTGGGGCCCTTGCGTTCCCACTCGGTGAGCCAGGCGGAGACCAGTCCGCTCCAGTCGGTGCCGAAGCCGATCGACAGGGCGTTGCGGTCCGGTGTGTACGGCTCGGTGCGGATCTTGCGGATGGGGTCGAGGGCGAGGAAGGTCTCGTCGGAGTCGACGCATGCGTGCATGAGGTCGCCGACGCGTTCGTCGGCGGTGAGGAAGTAGTAGTAGCGGCGGTAGGTGGTGTTGGCGATGCGCTGCTGCTTGGCGCTGTCGGCGTAGTGCTGGACGCCGTGGCGGGTGCCGAGGCCGGCCCACTCGCCGATGTGGTAGACGTCGACCTCGCCGGTGTGGCGGGTCATCGCCTCGGCGAAGCGGAAGATGTCGGCGCGGCCGGAGCGCAGGTACGCGTACCAGAGCCACAGGTCGGGTGAGAGTTCGGAGTTGTCCCAGGCGTAGCCGCCGACGTCGTAGCGCCACTGGTGCCGGACGGTGTCGTAGGTGTGCATGATGTCGCCGTAGTCCCAGAAGCCGTACCAGCGGCGCTGCTCCACCTGGTCCTTGTAGTAGGTGAAGAGGAAGTCGAGGTGGTCCTCGATCTTCGCCTTGGCGGGGGTGGAGCGGTCCGGTTCGGAGAAGAGGCCCTTGCCGAAGACGCCGGCGTCGATCAGCTGCTTGGGCGGGGCGGCGAGTTGCGGGAGGACGCGGACGGCCTCGACCTGTTCGGCGAGCTTCTCGGCGCTCGGGGTGGAGTCGTTGGCCCAGAAGAGGAGTTCGGAGGTGCGGGCGATGCCGTACGGGGTGCCGAACCCGGGCTCGTAGTCCTCGTAGGTGATGTTGAGGCCCTCGAGCTGTTCGGGGAAGGTGTCCTGGCCCATACCGTCGTGGTAGAAGCGCAGGTCCATGGGCTGGGCCTCGGGTGACCAGAGCCAGAGGGTGACCTCGGCCTCGTCGGTGTGGGCGTCGCGGATGTCGAGCTGGGCGGGGTGCTTCTCCCAGAAGTCGCGCAGTCCGAAGGAGAGGCCGCCGCCGACCCCGCCGACGTAGCCGAAGCCGGAGGCGCGCCGGCCGCCGCCGGCGCCGATCCAGCCGTGGCCCTTCTTGGTGCGCTTGCGCACGGTGAAGCCGTCGGCGGAGAGCTGGGAGAGGGTGTAGTCGCCCCATTCCGGGATGTACTGCAGGCGGGTGGTGACCCGCTGGTCCCAGGTGGCGGGGTCGGGGAGCTTCTCGCCGGCGAACTGGGCGGCCTGGACGGCGGCACCGGGGTCGCGGCGCAGTCCGGTGATGCCCTTGACGGCCTCGCGGAGCAGGCCGGTGCCCTCGCCGCCGAGGCGGATGTGGCGGTCGTAGGACTCGTCGCGCAGGGGGACGGTGAAGCGGACGCCGAGACCGCGGATGAAGTCGCCGCTGGCCTTGCCGGGCTCCTGCTTCCCGTCGTAGGTGATGGTGTGCACCATGCGGAAGGAGTCGGCGCCGGCGTAGAAGTAGAGGCGGACGGAGAAGGGCAGCAGGTTTTGGTGGCCCTTGCGGTGCTTGCCGTCGATGCGGACGACCGCGCGGACGGGGCCGTCCTGTTCGACGGTGACGTCGGTGACGGCGCCGTCGAAGCGTTCGGTCCTGACGGTGGTCTGGTCGCCGTCCTCGTACTCGGGCTGGCGCAGGACGACGAGGCGGCCGTCGCGGGCGATCTCGGTCGAGCCGCGACGGACCGATCTGACGATCGTGGAGCCGGACGTGCCGATCCTGGCGGTGATGACGCCGGTGGAGACGTCGATGGTGCCGCCGCGCCGGTCGACGGTGACCTTCTTCTCGGGCGCGGCGGGTGCCCCGGTGGTCAGGGTGAGCTTGCCGGAGCCCGAACTCACGGCGTGCGCGGTCCACTTGAGGGAGCCGTCGGGCCAGTAGGCGAGCGGCCAGGACTGGACGGGTACGGATTTCCCGTCGGCGTCGGTCAGTGCGAAGGTCTGGTCCTCCTGGTGGACGCCCTTGGGCCAGGGCACGCCGACGGTGGAGCCGGGGGCCGCGCCGAGGCCGCCGTCCTCCAGCCAGTCGAGGGTGACCGGGTCGGCGTCGGCGGCTTCCGCGCGGGGCGCGGCGGCGGCGTTCTGGGTTCCCAGGGCCCAGCTGAACTGGGCGGCGGCTCCGGCGACGGTGGCCGCCTTGAGCAGGGATCTGCGGGGGATGGGGGACATGGCCTTTCCTTTCCGTTGCGACACCGCAAGGTGATGTCAAGGGCATGACAGACGGAGGTCCGGCGCCGGAGCACCGGCCTCGAGAAGGGGCACCGCCCGTCAGCGGTGCCGGTACCGCTCCTCCACGGCGACGGCCGCCGCCGCGACGGCCCCCAGGACGGGGACCGCCAGCGGCGGGACGAACCCCGCGGACAGGGCCACGACGGCCAGTCCGCAGACGACCAGGAAGGACCCGGCGGGGTCGAGCACGGTCCGCCGCCCGGCGTCCGCGAGCAACGTCCGCCAGGTGGTGCCGGGCGCCCAGACGGCGGCCGCCCGCAGCAGGGCCACGGCGGCCCCGATCAGCGCGAGGACACCGACGGCCCCGACGAGCGGCCCGCCGGGGAGTCCGGCCCGTACGGCCAGGACGTCCACCCACACCGCGGCGGCCACCGCCCACCCGGCGAGCCCTACGGCCCACCCACCGCGCACGGCCGTGCGGAAGTCCAGGACGAACTCCCGCAGGCCGCCGCCCTGGTGGGTGGTGCGGCGCCGCAGGTGCCGCGCGCCGGCGGCGAAGGCCGCGGGGTAGGTGACGACCCCGAGGCAGGCCACGGCGATCCACACGCCGGTGAGCAGGCACTCGGCGAAGACCGCGAAGCGCTCGCCGAACACGGACTCCCTGCGCGTGGTACGGGCCTTCACGCGTGCTTGCGCCATGGTGACCGCCTCAGCCCTTCAGTCCGGAGGTCGCCATGCCGTCGATGAGGTAGCGCTGGAAGGCCATGAAGAAGGCGATGACCGGCACCAGCGCCACCAGCGACATCGCGATCATGCTGCCGTAGTTGGAGACGCCCTCCTGGTCGCGGAACATCATCAGACCGAGCGAGACGGTGTACTTCTCGGGGGTGTTGAGGTAGATCAGCGGCCCCATGAAGTCGTTCCAGGCGTTGATGAAGGTGAAGATCGCGCTGGTGATGATCGCGGGCCGGCTCAGCGGCAGCACGATCGACCAGTAGGTGCGCAGGTGCCCACAGCCGTCGAGCTTGGCGGCCTCGTCCAGTTCCCTGGGCAGTCCGCGCATGAACTGCACCATCAGGAAGACGAAGAAGGCCTCCGTGGCCAGGAACTTGCCCGCGACCAGCGGCACCAGGGTGTCGGTGAGCTCCAGGTTGCGGAAGAGCACGTACTGCGGGATGAGCAGCACGTGGTAGGGCAGCAGCAGCGTGCCGATCATCAGCGTGAAGAGCAGGTTCCGCCCGGCGAAGCGGATCTTGGCGAAGGCGTACGCGGTCAGCGAGCTGGACAGCACGACACCGGCCACGGCGAGGAGCGCGTACACCAGCGAGTTCCAGAAGAAGCTGCCGATGGAGATGCCGGAGATGCCGTCGGCGAGCCCGGAGAAGTTCGCCCAGACCGGCTCGGTGGGCAGCAGGTCGAGGCTGGCGATGATGTCCTTGCTCGGCTTGAACGAGGCGCCGACCACCCAGATCACGGGATAGAGGACGACCGCGAGGACGAGGAGCGCGCCCACGTGCCAGGCGATCGATCCGAGGCGCCGCCGTCCGCCGGCGGTGGGCAGGGCGGGGCTGGTGGCACTGGTCACTTGGCGGCCTCCTCGTAGTGCACCCACTTCTTCTGCGACCAGAACAGGACCGCCGTCACGAGCGCCACCGCGACCACCAGCGTCCAGGCCATCGCGGAGGCGAAGCCCATCTGGGCCTCCTTGAAGCCCTTCTGGTAGAGGTAACAGGTGTAGACGAGCGTGGCGTCGGCGGGCCCGCACCGGGTGTCGGAGACGACGTAGGCGGAGCCGAACACCTGGAACGCGTGGATGGACTCCAGCAGCACGTTGAAGAACAGCACCGGGGAGATCATCGGCAGGGTGACGTTCCAGAACCTGCGCAGCGGTCCGGCACCGTCCATCTCGGCGGCCTCGTACAGCTCCTGCGGGACCTGCTTGAGGCCGGCCAGGAAGATGACCATGGGGGCGCCGAACTGCCAGATGCTGAGGGCCACCAGGGCGTAGATGACGTAGTCCGGGTTGCCGATCCAGCCGCCCACGTCGAGACCGAAGACCTTCTGGGTACGGTCCACGACCGCGTCGTCGGAGAACAGCGCCCGCCACACGAAGCCGACGGAGACGCTGGCGCCGATGAGCGAGGGCATGTAGAACGCGGCCCGGTACAGGCCCTGGCCGCGCCGCTTCTGGGCGAGCAGCAGCGCGACGCCGAGCGCGAGCAGCAGTTTCAGGGGGGTCGCCACGACGACGTACTTGAGGGTGACCTCGACCGACTTCTGCCAGCGCGGGTCCTGGAACATCGTCGTGAAGTTGTCCAGGCCCACCCACTGGGGCGGCGTGAACAGGTTGTAGCTGGTGAACGCGTAGTAGAGCGACGCGATCATCGGCCCCGCCGTGAGCAGCAGGAACCCCGCGATCCACGGCGACATGAACAGGTAGCCCGCGAGGGTCTCGCGGCGCCGCCCGTGCCGCCCGGCGGCGGGGGCGGCGGGCCGCTTCCCGGCCGGGCGCGCGGGCGCTTCCTTGACGAGCGTCATGGTGGTACGTCCCCTCAGCCGGCGAACGCGGCCTTGGCCTCGCCGAACAGCGCCTTGGCGGCGTCGGCCGGCTTGGCCTTGCCCTGGGCGACCTCGCCGCCGATGCGCAGGAACGCCGCCTCGATGACGTCGGCGCCCGACGGGTGCGGGGTGATCTCGCCGAGGACGCCGGCCGCGGCGACCTCTTCCTCGTACGCCTTGACGCCCTTGTTGTTGTCGTCGGTGGGCGTGAACGCCTCGTACTGTTCGGTGGTGGCGAGGATGCCGCGGTCGTAGCCCATGATCTTGCCGACCTCGGGGTCGTGGACCATGAAGTCGATGAACTGGGCCACTTCCTTGGGGTGCTTGGTCCCCGAGAAGCCGCTCAGCATCAGCGAACCGAGGTACTGGCCGGTGGCCTTGCCGTCCGTGGTGGGGATCGGGGCGAGCCCGTAGTCCGACTCGCCCTCGCCCTCGTAGCGGATGGAGAAGTTGTCCCAGGTGAACTCGGACGCCGCGAGGCCCGCGGAGAGCGCCGACTTGGGCTTGACCTGCTCGACCTTCTTCGGGTCGGCGACGAGCCCGGACCGCACGCGCTTGTAGCCGTCCTCCCACCACTGCGTCAGGTCGTCCTCGGTGAAGCCGAGATCGGTGTCGGTGAAGAAGGCCTTGCCGTTCTGGCGCAGGTAGAGGTCGTAGAGGTACATGATGCTGAAGTAGCCGGTGTCACCGGCGATCTTCAGCTTGTCCTGGATCGTCTGCAGCGCGTCGAAGTACTCGTCCCAGGTCCAACCGAACTTCGCCTCCACCCCGGCCTTCTCGAAGGCCTTGAGGTCGATGACGAGCGACATGGTGTTGGCGCCGACGGGGACGGCGATCTGCTTGCCGTCGACCTGACCGTTGGCCAGGACGCCGTTGCGGAAGTTGTCCAGGCTCAGATTTCCGGCGTCCGCCTGCGACTTGAGGTCCAGCAGAACACCGCGCTTGTCGTACTTGCGCAGGAAGCCGACCGCATTCTGGAAAACGTCCGGCGGATTCCCTCCGGAGGCCTGGGTCTGGAACTTCTCCCAGAACGCCTCGTAGTCGGTGAATTCAGGCTTGATCTTGATCTTCGGGAACTTCTTCTCGAAGAGTTCGATCGTCTTCTTGATGGCGATGGTGCGCGGCTCGCCACCCCACCACGCGTAGCGGAGCGTCACCGTCCCGTCCCCGGATCCACTGCCGCCGCCGCACGCGGTGGCCGTCGCGCCCAGCCCCGCGACAGCCAGCGAGGCCCCCGCCGCTTTGAGGATCGCCCGCCTCTCCACATTCCCACCCTGCTGCATATGAGCCTCCCCAGCGACGTTCGCTTCCGCCTCATGAATCGTTTCAAGTAAGCGCTTGCTGGCACAAGTTACGGAGGGCCTACGGGCACGTCAATGATTCGGACAGGAATTCATGGGCGCCGCGCCCCGGCACCGGCGGCGGCCGTCCCGCCCGCGGGGCCCCGCCCGACCGCGAACGCCGAGGTGGAGGCCCCGTGACCGACCGATCGAACGCGACGGGGCCGGCCGGGAGAAGCACGGCGGAAGGTCACGGTTGGATGAAGGCGACCGGAAGCGGAACGTCCCGGAGACACGGGAGGAGGCCGCGCCCGGCTGCGCCCCGCCGCGAACGCGCGACACCGGCCGCACACGACGAGGCGGCCCGGCTCACCATGGGTGAGCCGGGCCGCCTGATGATCCGGTGGGCGATACTGGGTTCGAACCAGTGACCTCTTCGGTGTGAACGAAGCGCTCTCCCACTGAGCTAATCGCCCGGACGCAGGAAGAACATTACCCCATGTCAGGGGGTGCCCGTGACCCGTGGGGAGCGGTGCGCCCGCTCCCCGCCTCCCGTCACTGGTCCTCGATCTTCCAGGGGAGCACGAGGCCGAACTTCCACAGGTAGGCCCCGGCCAGACCGGCCGCGATCACCACGCCGACCGAGGTCAGGATGATGTTCCGGCGCCGGACCCTGGGGTCCAGGGCCCGCTGGGCCGCCTCGGTGACCTTGCGCTTGGTCCAGCGCAGCACCAGCTGGGCCCAGACGAACTCGGTCGCCCAGATCGCCATACCGCCGAAGATCACGACCCAGCCGGGGCCGGGCAGCACCAGCATCGCGGCACCGGCCGCCACCACCGCGAGGCCGACTATGAAGACGCCGACCTGCCAGCTCAGGTGCAGCGCGCGGCGCGCCCTGACGAACTCCGGCGCACGCGATCCGAGCCCCCGCTCCTCACGGTTCTCGCTCTCGTCCACCGTCACCCCGTGGGCCGCCACCACCGCGGCCTCGCCAGCCTTGTCACTCCCCGTGTTCATACAGCCAAACACTACCCGAGCGAAACACATCACCGGAATGGTCGCAGGGCGCGAACGATCTCTCGGCCGGAAGAGTTACGTAAACCAACGCAAAACACTCAGAGGGGTTTACAACGGCACCGTAGGTGGCATGTCGATTTGGCCGACGTGCGAATCCCCGAGCGCACACTGAGCGAAAGGCCCTGGCGCTTATGAACACCACGGTCAGCTGCGAGCTGCACCTGCGCCTCGTTGTGTCGAGCGAGTCCTCCCTGCCTGTCCCCGCAGGCCTGCGGTACGACACGGCCGACCCCTACGCCGTGCACGCCACCTTCCACACCGGAGCCGAGGAGACCGTCGAGTGGGTGTTCGCCCGCGACCTCCTCGCCGAGGGGCTCCACCGCCCCACGGGCACCGGTGACGTCCGTGTCTGGCCGTCGCGCAGTCACGGTCAGGGCGTCGTCTGCATCGCCCTGAGCTCACCGGAGGGGGAGGCCCTGCTCGAGGCCCCGGCAAGGGCCCTGGAGTCCTTCCTGAAGCGCACCGACGCCGCCGTGCCGCCCGGTACGGAACACCGGCACTTCGATCTCGACCAGGAGCTCTCGCACATCCTGGCGGAAAGCTAGGCGAGGCTCACGAAGCCGCCCGGCGCCGTCGACTCGGGGAGACGGCTCGGGCCCGGACAGCCGCATACGGACAGCCGCATACGGCTCACACACAACGGCGCCGACACCGCGGGGTTCCGCGGGCGGCGCCGTTGCGCTGGGCGCCTCCGGGCCGGTACCGGCCAGACGGGTGATCGGGAACGACGGCCGAGGTCCGCGCGTTGCATTCGAAGCCATGTGCGGATCGGGGAGGTGCGGAGCGCGCCGGAGCCACTACCATCGGCCAGCATCGGCGGGCGTCCGCCCGACCCCCAGGCCAGGGAGCGAACTGTGCTGATCACCCATGACACCCGGTGCGCGCTCGACACCGTGGTGGATCTGGTGAACTCCGCGCCGGAGGACGACACGACACCGGAGGGGCTGCCGGACGTCGCGGCCCTCGAGGAGTTCGTGCGGCAGCACGAGATCAGCGAGGTCGGGGTGCTCACGGAGCTCGACCTGGCCGCGGTGCGCAAGATCCGCGGCCGGTTCGCGGCGGTCTTCGCCGCTCCGGACGCCCGCGCGGCCGCCGCGCTGATCAACGAGCTGGTCGCGGCCGCGGGCACCACGCCCCGGCTCACCGACCACGACGGCTACGACTGGCACGTGCACTACTTCGCGCCCGGTGCCTCCGTGGCCGACCACCTGGCCGCCGACTGCGGGATGGCGCTGGCGTTCTTCGTGGTCGCCGGGGAGCAGGAGCGGCTGCGCCGCTGTGAGGCCCCGGACTGCCGGCACGCCTTCGTCGATCTCTCCCGCAACCGCTCGCGCCGCTACTGCGACAGCCGCACCTGCGGCAACCGTCTGCACGTGGCCGCCTACCGGGCGCGGCGCAAGGAGGCGGCGGGCTGACCTCCCGGGGGCGCTCCTCGGGCGGCGGAGCAGCCGTTCGATGCCGTGCCGACGCGGTCCCGACGGGTGACGCCGGGTACCGCGGGTACGGCTCACAGCCACAGCAGATCGTGCAGGGCAGCCGTGAGCAGCAGACACCCGATCACCGCCAGGAAGATCATCAGCGGTGGCTGGGAAAGGGCGAAGAGGCATCCACGCGGCTCGTCCTGCTGCGGCGCGGCATCGCTCTGTGTCGTGTCCAGCATCTCGCGGTGATGATGACGCATCGGGAGCACCCGACGCGATCAACACTCACGGAGTGCGTGCGTGTTCGCCGATTCCGCGATCTACGGTTCGGGTTGTGATCACTTCCGGGCGCTCCGGGACGCCCTGTGACGTTTCTGCCGGTCGCACACGCATTCACCCACGGTGCGCCACCGTCATATGCCGTGCTTCTTGAGGATGGCCTCGATGTCGCTGAAGTCGTCCTCGCCCCGGGAGGCTGGAGCGGGACGGGCCGCCGGACGGGCTCCCTGGCTCAGGGAGGGCGCGGAGGCCCCGGGTGCCACCGCCTCGGGGCGTGCCGCAGCCCGCGCGGCCTTGCGCTCCTTGCGGGTGCCGCCGCGCCGGCGCTCCACGGTGCGGGTGGTCGCGAACAGCACCCAGGACAGGCCGAGCACTCCGAAACCGGCCCATGCCGTCGGGCTGAAGGCGGTGTCGGCCAGCCATTCGACGGCGCCGGTCATCACCAGGCCCAGGGGGACGAGCGAGTAGGCGGCGATGCGGGCGGCCGTGAGGAAGCGTTTGCGGTAGGCCGTGATCACCGCGATGCCCAGGCCTGCCGCGGAGACGGCGGAGCAGACGGTCTCGGCAATCATCCGGTCCTCCAGGCAGGTGGGGCGCTGTGGCGCTTCGTCCCTTCCATCCTGCACCTGCGGGGCTCCGCGGGGCCATGTTCCGGCCGGACATCAGGGACATCTCCGGGTCGGCACTCCTCCGCGGGTGCCGGTGAGCCCCCTCCCCGGTCCCAGGTCCCGGGCGGGCCCCGGCCTCGGGCCCGGGTCCGCTCCGGAGCGTCCTGCCTCCGATTGGGTGGCGGGCGGCCCGGCTGGGAGACTGTGACCATGAACGACTCCTCCCCCGCCCGTCCCGCCGCCCCCGTCCTCGACGTCTGGTGCGAGCTGCAGTGTCCGGACTGCCGCACCGCCCTCGACGACCTCCGTGCCCTGCGGGCCCGTTACGGCGACCGCCTGGAACTGCGGCTGCGGCACTTCCCGCTGGAGAAGCACAAGCACGCCTTCGCCGCCGCCCAGGCCGCCGAGGAGGCGCTGGAGCAGGGGCGGGGATGGCCGTACGTCGAGGCCGTGCTGGAACGAGTCGAGGAGCTGGACCGCCGGGGAGAGGGCTTCCTCGTCGAGGTCGCCCGGGAACTCGGTCTGGACGCCGAGGAGTTCGACACCGCGCTGATCGACGGACGGCACATCCTGATCGTGGACGCGGACCAGGCCGAGGGCAAGGCGATCGGGGTGACGGGCACCCCGACGTACGTCATCGGCGGTGAGCGCCTCGACGGCGGCAAGAGCCAGGAGGGCCTGCGCGAGCGCGTCGAGGAGATCGCGGACCGGCTGCTGGCCGGGCAGGAGGGCTGACCCCGGGCCCCGCGGGGTCCCGCCCGCCGTCACAGGAGCGGCTTGTACATCGAGTACTGCGTCGTGCCGTAGCCGAGTGAGTCGTAGAGCCGCTCGGCCGGGGTGTTCCCGGCGAACACGTTGAGGCCTATGAGCCGGTTGCCCGCGGCGACCGCCTGGGCCTCGGCGAGCAGCATGAGCGCGCGTCCATGCCCCCGGCCGCGGTGGGCGGCGTCGGCCTCGACGTCGAAGACGTAGGCCCGTTCCCCGCGCACCGACAGCCACAGGGTGCCCACGGGGGTGCCCTCGTGTTCGAGGACGCTGAAGAGCATGTCCTCGGTGGCGCGGCCGTCGGGCAGCAGCGCGGCGTGGTCGTCCGCCGCCTTGGCCCGCGCCTCGGCCTCCGGTACCCCGCGCCGGATCCAGTTCCCCGCGTAGTCCTCCCGGCCCCTGGCCGACCAGGGCCCGAACTCGTCCTCGGTCATGGGCCGGGCCACGCTGCCCTCCGGAAGCACGGGCGGGGTGTCCGCGAGGGTCTTCTCCATGGTCCGGTTGCGCACGACGTAGCCGAGCGCCGTGGCGAGCCCGAGGGCGGCCCGGGCGTCGGCGGGGACCGTCACCTCGATGCGGCGGCACCCCCAGCCGCGCGCCACCTCCTCCGCGGCGAGCGCGGCCACCGTGCCCCGGCCGCGCCTGCGGTCCGGCTCCTCGATGCGCAGGCTCGTGATCCGGGCCACGGCATCGCCGAAGACGGGATGCGTGCCGAGGTGGACCGCCCCGACGGGACGGCTGTTCACGCACACCTGGTAGCGGCGTGAGCGCGTGCCGTCGGGATTCCGCTGAAGCGGCTCGTCCGGCCGCAGGGTGGTGGTCATCGAAGGTTTCCTACCCGTCTTCCCGTCGCCCGCCACCGCCCTTGTCCGAGGGCCCTGTGGCCCTGTGGTCCTGTGGGCTCGCCTCTTGCGTCCGCGTCCCGGATCGGCCGGATTCCGGGTCCGTCACGGATCGAGGTCATCCGTCACGGATCGAGGTCGGTCCCGGAGCGCTCGTCGAAGATCCGCATGGCCTTGGCGGTCACCGGGCCGGGGGCGCCGGGCAGTTCGCGGCCGTCGACGCGGTGCACGGCCTGGACGTCGCGCAGGGTGGAGGTGAGGAAGACCTCCTCGGCCCGTTCCAGCACGTCCAGCGGCAGGTCGGTCTCCTCGGCGCCGGTCCACTCGACGACGAGGGCCCGGGTGATGCCGGCGAGGCAGCCGGAGGCGAGCGGCGGGGTGTGGAGTCGGCCGTCGAGGACGACGAAGACGTTCGACCCGGTGCCCTCGCAGAGCCGTCCCACGGTGTTGCCGAACAGCGCCTCGGACGCGTCCCGCTCACGGGCGCGGGCGAGGGCGACGACGTTCTCGGCGTACGAGGTGGTCTTCAGGCCGGTGAGCGCGCCGCGTTCGTTGCGGGTCCAGGGGACGGTGATCACAGAGGTGGAGTCGGGGCGGCGGGTAGTCTCCCCGAGCGCGACCACGAGGGTCGGGCCGTGCTCGCCGCGGTCGGAGCCGAGCGGGCCGTGGCCGCCGGTGTAGGTGAGGCGCAGCCGGCCGAGCGGCATCGGGTTGGCCTCGAGGACGGCGGCGCAGGCGCGGCGCACCTCGTCGAGGTCGGGGTCGGGCAGTCCGAGCCCGCGGGCCGAGCGGGTCAGCCGGTCGAGGTGCCGGGTGAGCGCGAACGGACGGCCGTCCACGGCCTTCACCGTCTCGAAGACGCCGTCGCCCACGGTCAGTCCGTGGTCGAAGACGGAGACACGGGCGGACTCGGTGTCCCGCAGCCCGCCGTCGATCCAGATCCTCACCGCTGGGTCCCTCCGATCGTCTCGTACGTTCCCGACGCTACCGCGAGCAGCCGGGAGGCCTTCAGTTCGGTCTCCCGCCACTCCCCTTCGGGGTCGGAGCCCCAGGTGATCCCGGCGCCGGTGCCGAACCGCAGGACGGCGTCACCGCCCGCGGTCCGGTCGATCCAGAAGGTGCGGATGCCCACCGCGAGCACGCCGGTGCCGCGGTCGGCGTCGACCCAGCCGACGCCGCCGCAGTACGGGCCGCGGGGCGCCGTCTCCAGCGCGTCGATGATCCGCAGCGCGCTGGACTTGGGCGCGCCGGTGACGGAGCCGGGCGGGAAGGCGGCACCGAGCAGCTCGGGCCATCCCGCGCCGCCCCGCAGCTCGCCCCGCACGGTCGACACGAGGTGGACGAGTCCGGGGTGCTTCTCGACGGCGCACAGGTCGGGCACGGTCACCGTGCCGGTGTCGCAGACCTGTCCGATGTCGTTGCGGACCAGGTCGACGATCATCACGTTCTCGGCGTAGTCCTTCTCCAGCAGGTCGGCCTCGGTGCGCCCGGTGCCCTTGATCGGCCCGGACTCTACGACCCGCCCCTCCCGCCGCAGGAACAGTTCGGGTGACGCGGTGGCGATCTCCACCCCGTGACCGGGCAGGCGAATCGTTCCGGCATACGGCGCCGGGTTGCCCCGGGCGAGCAGGGCGGTGAGGGCGTCCACGTCGGCGCCGGACGGCACGGGCGCGGACAGGACGCGGCAGAGGTTCGCCTGGTAGACCTCGCCGGCGGCTATGCGGTCGCGGATGCGGCGTACGGCTGTCGTGTACGCGTCACGGTCGAGCGAGGAGGTCCAGTCACCGGCCGCCGGCCCCCGCCAGGCCCCCGGCACGGGGGCGGGAACCGGCTGCTCCCGGACCTCCCGGAAGCGGGCGCAGGTCAGCCGGCCCTCGAAGTCGGCGGCGACGGCCCAGAACCCCGTGGAGTCCAGGGCGGCGGGGTCGTCGGTGACGTCGAGGAGACCGGTGGCGACGCGGTCACCGAAGCGGGCGAGAGGAGGCAGGTCCGGCACACGACGAGTCTATGGCGGGCACGGTTCCGGTGACCTGGGCGTGTCCGTGAGCGGGCGCAGCGCAGCACGCTGCACAAACGGGTTTTTGTACTGGCCCCGGAATCCGCTAGAGTTCAGTTCGTCGCCGGGACGCGCAAGCCGACCGAAACGACAGGCGGACGTAGCTCAGTTGGTAGAGCGCAACCTTGCCAAGGTTGAGGTCGCGAGTTCGAGCCTCGTCGTCCGCTCGAAGGAAGAGGGGGCTTCCCGGTCCCCTACACTCCTGGTGGAGTGGCCGAGAGGCGAGGCAACGGCCTGCAAAGCCGTCTACACGGGTTCAAATCCCGTCTCCACCTCCAAGGACGATTAGCTCAGCGGGAGAGCGCTTCCCTGACACGGAAGAGGTCACTGGTTCAATCCCAGTATCGTCCACTGGATCTTCGGATCCTGGATCTCCGGATCCTCCGCGCGATTAGCTCAGCGGGAGAGCGCTTCCCTGACACGGAAGAGGTCACTGGTTCAATCCCAGTATCGCGCACGCAGTACGCACGACCCGCTCCACGGAGTGATCGTGTTCCCGAGGACGATTAGCTCAGCGGGAGAGCGCTTCCCTGACACGGAAGAGGTCACTGGTTCAATCCCAGTATCGTCCACACCGCCCGAAGCCCCCGGTCCTCCGACCGGGGGCTTCGTCGTGCGCCCGTCAGCTGGAGAAGAGCATGTGCCCGAAGCTCTTGTGCCGGTGGTGACCGTGGTGGCCGTGGCCGGCGTGCGGGGCGCCCCAGGCGGGAGCCGGGGCGGCCGGGTAGGCCTGCGGGGCGGCGGGCGGGGCCGGCGGCGCGGGCTGCGACCACTGGGCCTCCAGCCGGGTCAGCGACTCCAGCTCGCCGTAGTCGAGGAAGATGCCCCGGCACCCGCTGCACTGCTCGATCTGGACACCGTTGCGGTTGTAGGTGTGCATCGGTGCATGGCACTTCGGACACTGCATGATCGGTTCAACTCCTGGCCGGTCGTTCCTGCTTCGCGTATCGCCTGGACAGACTCTGTCCGGCTACGGGTCGGTTGCACCCTACGTCGGGAAACTTCGGCTCACCCCGTCGGGGAGGCGGGGCTGACGGAACCCATGCGTGCGCAGGCGTCGACCAGTGACCGCTCCACCTCGTCCAGGGGCCGGCCGGCCACGACGGCCTTGGTGACGGCGCGGGCCGCGGTCTGGACGGTGAGGGCGCGGGCCGGGACGTCCAGCGCGGTCCAGGGGTCGCCGTCGGACGGCACGGCCGGGCCGCCGGCCGCGCGGTAGGCGGTCAGGAAGCGGTGCCACTCGTCGGGGGTGAGCAGTCCGCAGGCGTACCAGGCCGCCGGACGGGCCAGGTCCCACGCCGGTACGCCCGTGCCGAGGTCGTCGACGTCGATGAGCAGCCAGGGGCCGTCGGGCGCGGGATGGCGTACGAGCTGGCCGAGGTGGAGGTCGCCGTGGCAGAGGGTGACGGTGTCCGGCATGGGGGTCTCGCCGCGGGCCCAGGGCGGGAGGGCGGTCCAGGCCCGCAGGACGGGGGCGGTGGCGGGGTGCCGGGGGGCGGTGGTGCGGAGGAGGGCGATGGCGTGGGCGGCCTTGGCGGGGCCGCGCATGGGGGGTACGGCGGTGGGGGCGGGGGCCTGGTGGAGACGGGCGAGGAGGGTGGCCGCGGCCTCCCAGGGGGCGGCGTCCGGGTCGTCCGGGTCCACGGGAGTGCCGTACGGCCAGTGGGTGACGAGTCGTCCGTGCAGCTCGGCGGGTGTCGGGGTGAGCGGGGAGAGGAGGATGCCGGGGAGCCGGGCGGCCACGGTGAGACGGACGGTCAGCCCGGTGGGGTCGGCGTCGGGGGCGTGGGCCTTGGCGACGGTGCCCGCGTGCCGTACGACGGTGGCGTCTTCGCGGGCGGCGAGGGTGGCGGTGGTGCAGCGGCAGGTGTGGGGGCTCGCGTGGGCCGTTGCCGTGACGTGGGCCGTCAGGGCGGGGAGGAGGTCCGTGGTCACGGGGTGAGGGTACGGGCGGTTTTGGTCGCGGGGTTGCACGGTCCGGCGGCGACGGGGTACCGGTGCGCCCACCCGGACGGTGGGGTTGGGCGGTACACGGTGCGGTGGCTGGGCAGGGGTAAGTCACGCACCCGGCGTGTGCACGTGCGCCGCGTGGGTGCGGGCCGGGGGTGTTCGCGCAGCCCGGTGCGGGCGGGGTGCCGTCGCGCCCACCCGTGCCGCCCTGGGGGTACCTCCCAGGCCCTCAAGGCACTGAGGGAGGCACGATTGCCCGCGGATGGCGGATGGCGGATGGCGGCCTGCAGGGGCACGGAGCGCGGGCAGAGCAATGCCGGCGCAGCTCCCCAGCTGCGCCGGCATTTTGCCGTCCGCCGCACCCCCGTCCCCACGGGGTTTCATGGGTGGATGTCCCCGCCCGGACCGCTCTTCCGGGCCTGGGGTCGCCGTTCAGCGCCCCAGCATCTCACCCACGGACGACGCCTGTGTGGCCACCGTCTCCCACCCGTCGAAGACGAGGAGGAGCAGGACCGCCAGGGGAAGGGCCATCAGCGTCGCCACCAGCGGATGGCGACGCCCCTCGCCGCGTTCCCGCGTGCGGACCAGTGTCCGCGGTGCCGTGTACGCCATGGTCCCTCTCCTGACCGTTTCTGTTGTCGTTGACAGCGGCGGGCGTCTGACCTCGGGGGACGAGTGCTGCACCCGCCGCTTGACCTCAAATCTAGGCGCCGGGCCCTCCCCCGGCGTCATGCCCTCGTACCGATTGCCGGGCCTCCCGGAGGATGAGCACCTCCCGCCGGTGTACTCCCCTGGGTGGAGACGGAGTCCTACGCCTCGGGGACATCCCCGAAGGGCCGCCCGCTCTGCCCCGTTTTCTCCGAGCGGTCCTCCCGCGGCACCGGCTGCTCCACCAGCGCGAGCACCCGGTTCGCCATGAACCGGGCCGTCCGCACCACGGCCCCGGTTCGGGTGACTTCGCTCACTTCCACCACCCCCCGCCGCACCGCCGTCTCCACCCGGCGCCCGGCCCTGCTCGCCACCACCTCGTACGTGCGCGTCGTGTCCCCCGCGTCCACGACGATCTCCACACGGTCACCCTTCATGCGATCAATCCCCCTTCGCCGTCGGGTGGTTGGGATCACCGGCCGCGCGAACCAGGTTTGCCCGCGCGCTCCCTGACCACTCTTCAAGTCTCCCACCCCCCACTGACAATCCACCGCCCCGAGAGGGCGCGGCCTCTGCGCGCGGGCGGCCGTGGAAACGTAAGCTGTGGCACGTCACAGGACCGGGCAGCGGGGATGAACATGGCGATGATGCGCCTGAGGCGCGAGGACCCGCGCGTCGTCGGCTCTTTCAAGCTCCACCGACGGCTCGGCGCGGGCGGGATGGGCGTGGTCTACCTGGGCTCCGACAAGAAGGGGCAGCGGGTCGCGCTGAAGGTCATCCGGCCCGACCTGGCCGAGGACCAGGAGTTCCGCTCACGGTTCGCGCGCGAGGTGTCGGCGGCCCGCCGCATCCGCGGCGGCTGCACGGCCCGGCTGGTGGCCGCGGACCTCGACGCGGACCGTCCCTGGTTCGCCACGCAGTACGTGCCGGGACCCTCGCTGCACGACAAGGTCGCCGACGAGGGGCCGCTCGGCGCGGCCGACGTCGCCGCCGTCGGCGCGGCCCTCTCCGAGGGGCTGGTCGCCGTGCACGAGGCCGGTGTGGTGCACCGGGACCTCAAGCCGTCCAACATCCTGCTGTCCCCGAAGGGGCCGCGGATCATCGACTTCGGCATCGCGTGGGCGACCGGCGCGTCGACGCTCACGCACGTCGGCACGGCGGTCGGCTCGCCCGGTTTCCTCGCCCCGGAGCAGGTGCGCGGCGCGGCCGTCACCCCGGCCACGGACGTGTTCTCGCTCGGCGCCACGCTCGCGTACGCGTCGATGGGCGACTCGCCCTTCGGGCACGGCAGTTCCGAGGTGATGCTGTACCGCGTGGTGCACGAGGAGGCCCAACTGCGCGGCGTCCCGGACGCCCTGGCCCCCCTCGTCCGCGCGTGTCTGGCGAAGAACCCCGAGGAGCGGCCCAGCACGCTCCAGCTGTCGCTGCGGCTCAAGGAGATCGCCGCGCGGGAGGCCCAGGGCCTCGCCGACGTGCGTCCGCCGGCCCCGCGCGACGCCGGGACGGAGCGGCCGACCGGACGCCTCGCGGACACCTACCCGGAGCGGGCGCAGCGCCGGCAGGGCGGTCAGGGAACCCCGCCGCCGCGCGGACGCGGCCCCGCGCCCAGGAACACCGGCTCGTCCCCCGGACGGAACAACCGGAGCGTGCCTCCTTCGCGGAGCGGCGGCCCGCGCGACAGCTCCCCGCACGGAGGCGCTCCGTCCCGCAAGGGGCCGCGTCCCACGCCGGCGTCCCGGAACACCACCCGGTCCGGTACCGGCACCGGTGCCCGTCGTCCGGGGCCCCGGACGACCGGGACCGGCCTGCGGCCGGCCAATCCGCGCCTGCTCAGGCAGCGGCTGTTCGTGTTCGTCGTCGTGACGCTGGTGGTGGCGCTGGGCATCGCGCTGGTGCAGGGCTGCCAGGGCCCCGGCTAGGGACCCGGCGACCACGGCGTCCGGGCCGCTACTCCCGCGGACGCCCCGTGGCCACCGCGTAGAAGGCGACCGCCGCGGCGGCTCCCACGTTGAGGGAGTCGACGCCGTGCGACATCGGGATGCGGACCCGTTCGTCGGCGGCGGCCAGGGCCCGGCCGGACAGACCTGATCCTTCGGCGCCCAGCATCAGAGCCACCCGGTCCATGCGGTGCGGTGCCACCTCGTCCAGGGCCCGGGCCCGCTCGTCGGGGGTGAGGGCGAGCAGCCTGAACCCGGCCTCGCGCACCGCCTCCAGTTGTCCGGGCCAGGTGTCCAGGCGGGCGTACGGCACGGAGAAGACCGCGCCCATGGAGACCTTGACGCTGCGGCGGTAGAGGGGGTCGGCACAGTCCGGGGAGAGCAGGACGGCGTCCATGCCGAGGGCCGCCGCGGAACGGAAGATCGCGCCGATGTTGGTGTGGTCGTTGACCGACTCCATGACGACGACGCGGTGGGCGGTCCGGAGCACGTCGGCCGCCGCGGGCAGCGGTGTGCGCTGCATGGAGGCGAGCGCGCCGCGGTGCACGTGGTAGCCGGTGACCTGTTCGGCGAGCGCGGGGTCGACGACGTACACCGGGGCGGTGGCCCGGTCGATGACGTCGCGCATGACGTCGACCCACTTCGCGGACAGCAGCATCGACCGCATCGCGTAGCCCGCTTCCCCGGCGCGCCTGATGACCTTCTCGCCCTCGGCGATGAACAGGCCCTCGGCGGGTTCGCGGCGGCGGCGCAGTTCGACGTCGGTCAGGCCGGTGTAGTCGTGCAGCCGCGGGTCGGCGGGGTCGTCGACGGTGATGAGTCCGGCCATGTCACGCCGTCCCGCGCGGGCCCACGGCGACGACCTCGCCGATGACGATGACGGCCGGCGGCCTGACTTCCTGGGCGACGACCGTCTCGGCGACCGTGGCGAGGGTGGCGTCGACGCGGCGCTGGGCTGCCGTGGTGCCCTCCTGGACGAGGGCGACCGGGGTGTCGGGGGACTTGCCGCCGGCCATCAGGGTCTCGGCGATCCGGCCGATCTTGTCGACGCCCATGAGGACGACGAGGGTGCCGGTCAGCTTCGCCAGGGACGCCCAGTCGACCAGGGAGCGCTCGTCGTCGGGGGCGACATGGCCGCTGACCACGGTGAACTCGTGCGCCACGCCGCGGTGGGTGACGGGGATGCCGGCCGCGCCCGGGACCGAGATGGAGCTGGAGATGCCGGGGACGACGGTGCAGGGGATGCCCGCTTCGGCGAGCGCCTGGAGTTCCTCCATGCCGCGGCCGAAGACGTACGGGTCTCCGCCCTTGAGCCGGACCACGGACTTGCCCTGCTTGGCGTGCTCGATCAGCGCGTTGTTGATGGCCTCCTGGGCCATGAACCGGCCGTAGGGGATCTTCGCCGCGTCGATCACCTCGACGTGCGGCGGGAGTTCGGCGAGCAGGTCGCGCGGGCCGAGCCGGTCGGCGATGACGACGTCGGCCTCGGCGAGCAGGCGGCGGCCGCGCACGGTGATCAGGTCCGGGTCGCCGGGGCCTCCGCCGACGAGGGCGACGCCGGGGGTGCGGGTGCGGTGGTGCGGGGCGACCAGGGTGCCGTCGCGCAGGCCCTCGACCACGGCGTCGCGGATGGCGGCGGTGTGGCGGGGGTCGCGGCCGCGTGCCTTCGTCGTGAGGACGGCCACGGTGACGCCCTCGCTGGAGCCGGTGGCAGGGGTCCACGCCGTGGCCGCGTCGGCGTCGTCCGAGCGGACACACCAGACGCGGTGTGCTTCCGCCTCGGCGGAGGCGCGGGTGTTCGCCTCGGGGTCGCTGGTGGCGATGAGGGCGTACCAGGCCTGCGCGAGGTCGCCCTCGGCATAGGGACGGCGGTGCCAGGTGATCTCGCCGGCGTCCGCCATGGCCTCCACGGAAGGGGTGGCCGCGGGGGACACCAGGTGGATGTCGGCACCGGCGGCGATCAGGGCGGGGAGGCGGCGTTGGGCGACCTGGCCGCCGCCGAGGACGACGACCCGGCGGCCGGTGAGGCGGAGGCCTACGGGGTAGGCGGGGTGTTCGGCCATGCGGGACGGCTCCTCTTGCGGCGTGCGGTAGCCCTGACGTGCGAATTTTAATGGTGCGGGGGTTTCGGCGGGTCCGGTGTCCGGTGGGTGGGCGAGGGGCGCCGGGTGCCGGCTGCGGGGTGATCGTGCCCACCCGTTCCGCCTGGGGTACCTCCCGGGCCCTCAAGGCACTGGGGGAGGAACGACCGCCCACGACCACCGGCACGCCGACTGGGCGCCCGACGCCACCCCTGACCACCCCGGCCTCGAAGGGGCGCCCCTTACTTCTCGGTGACGCCCGCCGAATCGAACGTCGCCACCTCGTGCATGGCCCGTGCCGTGCTCTGCACGAGCGGAAGGGCCAGGAGGGCGCCCGTGCCCTCGCCGAGGCGGAGGTCGAGGTCGACCAGGGGGCGCAGGCCCAGTTTGTTGAGGGCGGCGACGTGACCGGGCTCGGCGCTGCGGTGGCCCGCGATGCAGGCGGCCAGGACCTCGGGGGCGATGGCCCGGGCCACCAGGGCGGCGGCGCCGGCGCTGACGCCGTCCAGGATCACCGGCGTGCGCAGCGACGCGCCGCCGAGGAGCAGGCCGACCATGGCGGCGTGCTCGAAGCCGCCGACGGCGGCCAGCACGCCGACGGGGTCGGCCGGGTCCGGCTGGTGGAGCTCCAGGGCACGGCGGACGACCTCGGTCTTGCGGGCGAGGGTCTCGTCGTTGATGCCGGTGCCGCGGCCGGTGACCTCCGCCGGGTCGGCGCCGGTGAAGACGGAGATGAGGGCGGCGGACGCGGTGGTGTTCGCGATGCCCATCTCGCCGGTGAGGAGGGCCTTGTTGCCGGCGGCGACCAGGTCGCGGGCGGTCTCGATGCCGACCTCGATGGCCTTCTTGGCCTCCTCGCGGGTCATCGCGGGCCCGGTGGTCATGTCGGACGTACCGGCGCGGATCTTGCGCGGCAGCAGACCGGGGGTGGCCGGGAGGTCGGAGGAGACGCCCACGTCGACGACGCAGACCTCCGCGCCGACCTGGGTGGCGAAGGCGTTGCAGACCGCTCCCCCGCCGAGGAAGTTGGCCACCATCTGCGCGGTGACCTCCTGCGGCCAGGGGGTGACGCCCTGGGCGTGCACCCCGTGGTCCCCGGCGAAGATCGCGACGGCCGCGGGCTCCGGAATGGGCGGCGGGCACTGGCGGGACAGGCCGGACAGCTGGGCGGAGATGATCTCCAGCATGCCGAGCGCCCCGGCCGGCTTGGTCATGCGCTTCTGCCGCTCCCACGCCTCACCGAGCGCCTTGGCGTCCAGCGGACGGATCTGTGCGACGGTCTCGGCGAGCAGGTCGTGGGGGTCCTCTCCGGGCAGGGCACGACGGCCGTACGTCTCCTCGTGCACGACCCAGGACAGCGGGCGGCGCTTGGACCAGCCGGCCTGCATCAGCTCGGGCTCGTCCGGGAACTCGTCGACGTAGCCCACGCACAGGTAGGCGACGACCTCGAGGTGCTCGGGGAGTCCCAGCGCGCGGACCATCTCGCGCTCGTCGAAGAAGCTGACCCAGCCGACGCCGAGGCCCTCGGCGCGGGCGGCGAGCCAGAGGTTCTCCACCGCGAGCGCGGAGGAGTACGGCGCCATCTGGGGCTGGGTGTGCCGGCCGAGGGTGTGCCGGCCGCCGCGGGTGGGGTCGGCGGTGACGACGATGTTCACCGGGGTGTCGAGGATGGCCTCGATCTTCAGTTCCTTGAACTGCTTCGCCCGGCCCTTGGGGAGGGACTTGGCGTAGGCGTCGCGCTGGCGCACGGCCAGTTCGTGCATGCTGCGCCGGGTCTCGGCGGAGCGGATGACGACGAAGTCCCAGGGCTGCGAGTGGCCGACGGAGGGCGCGGTGTGGGCGGCCTCCAGGACGCGGAGCAGCACCTCGTGCGGGATGGGGTCGCTGCGGAAGCCGTTGCGGATGTCCCGGCGTTCGCGCATGACCTTCAGTACGGCCTCGCGCTCGGCGTCGGCGTAGCCGGGGGCGGCCGGACCGGTGGGCCGCGCGGCTTCCGCGTCCACGCCGGCGCCCCGGGTGTCGAGGTCGTCGGGGCTCTGCGCGGGTTCGGCGTCCGCCTCTCGCGGTTCCCCGGTGGGGACGGCCACGCCCTGGGGCGGGGTCGGCGCGGGGTGCGGGGTGGCGGGCACGGTGCCGTCCGCGGGGACGGGCTCCCCCACGGGCCGGGCCGGCCCGGGCTGCGGGGGGACGGTGCCGGTCAGGGGGGTGGCGGGAGTCTGCTGGGGGCCCTGGACCGGGGCCGTTTCGGACTCGGGCGCGCCCTGATCGGTGACGGGAACGGCGTCGGCCGCCTCGTCCGCGGCACGGGGTGTCTCCGGGCCCACGGCGGCCGGGGCCTCGGGCGTGGGGGTCTCCGGGAGGGCTTCGTCACCCGTCGTCCCGGGAGCGGGTGCGGCGGCTTCGGCCGTGGTGCCGTCCGCTTCCGCAACGGGAAGCACGGTGGGGTCGGCACCCGGCGCGGGAACCTCCGGAGAAGCCTCGGGCGTCGGGACGTGCTCCGGAGCGAGACCCTCCACACCTGCGGGGGTTTCGGCCACAGTGCCGTCCGCCTCCGCGGCAGGAAGCACGACGGTGTCGGCACCCGGCGCGGGAACCTCCGGGGAAGCCTCGGGCGTCGGGACGTGCTCCGGAGCGAGACCCTCCACACCTGCGGGGGTTTCGGCCACAGTGC
>NZ_JBIRYZ010000029.1:0-23309 GCF_044390325.1 Streptomyces sp. NPDC018964 | reverse complement strand
CTCGGGCGTCGGGACGTGCTCCGGAGCGAGACCCTCCACACCTGCGGGGGTTTCGGCCACAGTGCCGTCCGCCTCCGCGGCAGGAAGCACGGTGGTGTCGACACCCGGCGCAGGGACGTCCGGGGACGCCTCGGACGTCGGAGCGTGCTCCGGAGCGAGACCCTCCGCTCCGACCGTCTCGTCGGCCTGCGGCGGGACCGGGTCGGCACCCTGCGCCTGGACGGCCCGGGACGCCTCGGCCTCCTGTGCGAACTCCGGCGCGACGGCCTCCGGTCCGGGCGACCCGGCCTGCGGAACCTCCGCCTCCTGAGCGTGGTCCGGAGCCTCGGCCACCGCACCCGGTGCCTGAGCGTCCTGTGGCGTCTCCGTCGCCGGGGGCGGCACCGGTACGGCGGCCTCCGCGCCCGCCGCCTCGGCGGCCTGCGGTGCTGCGGGGCCGGGCCCCGGTACCTGAGCGTCGTGGGAGGCGTCCGCCCCCGGAACGTGCTCGGGAGCGGCGGCCCCCGGTGCCTCGGCGACCTGAGCGGGGTCCGGCACGACGGCCGCAGCGGCGGGCACGGCGACCGGTGCCTCGGCCGCCGGGGTGTGCTCCGGTGCCGTGGGCCCGGGTGCGGGCGCCTGGGCCGCCTCGGCCGCCTGCGCGGGATCGGCGGCGGACGTGCCGGGCAGGCCGTGGTCCGGACCCGGGACGGGCCCCGGTTCCCCGGCCCCTGCCTCGGTCTCACCGGCACCGGCGACCGCGACGGCGGCGCCCTCCGTGTCCTGTCGTACCGCCCCCGCCTCCGTGGCGACGCGGGCCACGACCGCCTGGGCCGCGTCCATCGGCTCCGCGACCGGAACCGGAACAACCGTTTCCCCGGTCACCGCTCCCGCGCCCGCCGCGGGCTGCGTGCCCCAGGGCGCCGCGGCCTGCGGTACCGCCGCCGCCTCGCGCGCGTGCGGAACGTCGAGGTACTCGGGGCCGAGGGACGGCGGACCGGCCTGGCGGGCCGGCACGTCGGCGGGACCGCGGTCGGCGAGGGAGCGCACCGGGCCGGCGTTGACGTTGGGGATGGGCGGGCCGAGGTGCAGCGGGCGGCGCGGCGCCGGCTGCGGCGGCTCGGGGAGCCGGACGCCGCCGAGGTCGACCGAGCCGCTGTCGCGGCCGGCCATCTCGTGCGGGCCCGGCTGGTGCACGGTCTCGACGACCGGCTCGGGCGCGGGCGGGGCGATCTCGTTGCCCCACGCGCTCTGCGCGCCGGGCAGCAACAGGTCTTCGTCCCCGGCGGGGCTGTCGGAGAGGTAGGCGTACGCGTCGGGCGCGGGGACGCCCGGCTGCTCCACCATGCCTGCGTTCTCCGGCAGTCCCTCGCCCGGGACCTGGCCGGTGTCGGTCATGCGTACCCCTCGCCCATCGGTTAGTGCTCCTACGACCAGCTCACCCGGAACGGCGCACCGACCGCCCCACACTGGAGAACGAGCGTGCGTCCCCAGCGGCACGAACGGCCCGTCCGAAAAAGGCGACAAAGCCCTTCACCGTCATTGTCGCGGCCGCACGGCCGTCGCGTCAGCTTGATCGGCGACGGTTCCGCTGTGGACTGCGCCACGTTGCGCGTCCTCCGGTTCCCGCTGTACCACGACTCACCCCAAAAGGGATGCGCTTTCCGGACATTGACCGACGAAGCATCGGGCGTCCGGGTGCGGTACAACGATCGGCCAGCCTACCTCGCACGGTCGGACAATCCGATCACGGGGACGGCGATCGGATCAGTCGCCGCGTGCGGGCAGCACCCCGCTGAGCAGGAACGCGACGCTCCGCTCCTTCTCCGTCCAGGCCCGCGTGTCGAGTTCGACGGACTGCAGCAGGGCGCACTCCACCTGATAGCCGTGCTCCGTCAGGTTCCGGCCGATGAGTTCGGCCCCGTCGCGGGTGGCGGCGTGCGTGACGATGCGCTGCGGACGGCGGTCGGCGACCGCGGAGACGACGCCCGCTCCCCCGCCGCCGACCCTGACGACGTCCGGCTCGGGGAGGTTCTCCAGGACGTGCGGGGCGGTGCCGTGCACGATCTGGAGCTGGACCCCGTGCCGGCGGGCGGTGGACTCGGTGCGGGCGCAGGCGCGCGGGTCGCTGTCGACGGCGATGACGGCGGCGCCCGCGCGGGCCGCCTCGGTGGCGAAGGCGCCGCTCGCGCAGCCGATGTCCCAGACGAGGTCGCCGACCCGCGGCCCGAGCCGGGCGAGCTGGGAGACGCGCAGCGGTTCCCGCTCGCCCTCGCCGAGGTCGCCGCCGTACTCCTCGGCGGGCAGCGACCAGCCGCGGGGCCCGGCGGAGGGGTCACGTCCGGCGATCCAGCCGCCGGACTCACCGGCGCCGGCCCGGCCGCCGACGACGATGACGACATTGGGGTCGCGCCAGGTGTGGTCGGCGGCCTTGTCGGAGGTGACCACGCTGACCTGCTCGCGCCCGGTGCCGAGTTCCTCGCAGATCACGAAGGTGCGGTGGACGCCCTCCATGAGCAGCCCCAGTTCGGCGGGCCCGGCGCCGGGTGAGGTGAGGACCGCCACCTTGGTGTGGGCCCGGCAGACGTTCACCGCGCGTCGCAGGGTGCGCGGGTGCGCGACGACCACCTGGGCGTCGTCCCAGGGCATGCCGGCCCGGGCGAAGGCCGCGGCGACGGGGGAGACGCCGGGGACGACCTCGACCTCGAGACCGAACTCGGGTGCGCGCAGGGTCCGTACGACGCCGAAGAAACCGGGGTCGCCGTCGGCGAGGACGACCGCGGTGCCGCGGTGGGCGGCGATGCGGCGGGCGGCGAGGGCGACGGAGCCGAGCCGGATGCGCTCGGCGCCGGGGGGCACCTCGGGGAGTGCCAGGTGGTGGGCGGCGCCGGCCACCAGTGTGGCGGCGCCCAGCGCGGCGCGGGCCGCTGCGGTCAGCGGCGAGCCGTCCCAGCCGATCACCGTGACCCGGTCGGCCATCGTCGTCAGTCTCCTGGGGTTTGCGCAGGTCGTCGTCGGCTGTCCCGCCACGGGCGGGCTCCGTGAGACTACCTGGTGCGGCCGGGGACCGCGCCGCCGGTGCCCCGTGTGAAGGTCAGTTCCAGTCCGGGTACGGGGTGAATCCGCCGGTGTCGGTCAGTTGTCCGTCCGCGCCCTCGATGTCCTCGGGCAGCAGGCTCCATACGATGTAGTCGGTGCGGACGTCGCTCCAGCCGCCGTCCTCGGTGCGGACGTGGGCTATGCAGGCGCCTCTCAGCACGCCCTCGCTGATGCAGCCGATCTTCTGGGCGACCTGCTGCGCGGCGGTGTTGTCGGCGGCGGTGCGCAGTTCGACGCGCTCGAACTTCTGGTCGCCGAAGAGCCACTGCGCGGTGGCCAGCGCGGCCTCGGAGGCGTAGCCCTCGCCGCGCGCCCAGGGGGCGACGATGTAGGACATCTCGGTCGACCGTACGTGCCAGTCGGCCTTGGTGAGCTGGATGACGCCGACCAGGCGCTGGGTGAGGAACTCGGTGACGGCGAGGTCGAGCCCGTCGCCGGCCTCGCGTCCGGCGGGGGCGCACTCGGTGATCCAGGTGCGGGCGGCCTCTTCGGTGAAGGGCCGGGGGACGTCGGTCCAGGCGGCGACCTGTTCGTCGTTCATCATCTCGGCGAGGGCGGGGACGTCGTCCGTGTCGAGGGGACGCAGCACCAACCGCTCCGTGCTGATGGAGATGTTGGGGAAGGTGCTCGTCATGCGCCGCTCCGTAATCTGAGAGACCGTCGGGTGCTGCTGAACTGCCCAGCATGCAGCATGAAAGCACTGCACCGCACCACGGGGTCCGCTCCGGTGCGCGGAGGGGGCCCCGTGGGTGCGGTGCGGGCCGCGCCGGTCAGAACGAGGCGATGACGGAACCCGCGTACTTGTCCTCGATGAACTTCTTCACCTCGGGCGAGGTGAGGAGTTCGGCGAGCTTCTTGACGCGCGGGTCGTCCTCGTTGCCCTCCTTGACGACGAGGAGGTTCACGTTCGGGTTGTTCTCGGCGGACTCCAGGGCGATGGCGTCCTCGGCCGGCTTGAGGTCGGCCTCCAGGGCGTAGTTGCCGTTGATGACGGCCGCGTCGACGTCGTCCAGGGAGCGCGGGGTCTGGGCCGCCTCCAGCTCCTTGAACTTCAGGTTCTTCGGGTTCTCGGTGATGTCCGCGGTGGTGGCCGCGGTGCCGACGCCGTCCTTGAGGGTGAGGAGCCCGTTGGCGGCGAGCAGCTGGAGGGCGCGGGCCTCGGTGACGGTGTCGTTGGGGACGGCTATGGTCGCGCCGTTCTTCAGGCCGTCGGCCTTCTCGGTCTTCTTCGAGTACAGGCCGAGCGGCTCGAGGTGCACCGAGGCGACGGACTTCAGGTGGGTGCCGTTCTTCTTGTTGAAGTCCTCGAGGTAGGGCTCGGTCTGGAAGTAGTTGGCTCCCACCGAACCGTCCTCGGTGGCCGTGTTCGGCGTGACGTAGTCGGTGAACTCCTTGACCTCCAGGTCGAGGCCGGCCTTGTCGGCGAGGTTGTCCTTGACGTAGGTGAGGACCTCGGCGTGCGGGACGGGCGTCGCGGCGACGACCAGCGGCCCGGAGGTGTCGGAGGCGGCGTCCTTGTCCGAGCCGCAGGCGGTGAGCCCGAGGGTGAGGGCTCCGGCGGCGAGGACGGCGGTGGTGATCTTGGCGGTGTTACGCACGAAAAGTGCCTTTCCTTGGGTGGTGCGGCCCCTTGGATCAAGGGGTGCCGGCGCGAAGCGCCGTCGTTGAGGGGTGGTGGGCGACGGGTGGGCGGTACGGGGAGTCTTCGGCGGAGGTGCTACGCGACCTTGCCGACGTCGGCCGCGGCGGGCTCCTGGGCCTTCAGGAACCGGAGCCTGGGCGAGGGGCCGGAGCGGCCGCCGCGGCGGTGCAGGGCGCGGGCCGCGTAGTCGCCGGCGAACTGGATGAGCGAGATGGCCACGGCGAGGACCGCGACGGTGATCCACATCAGGCCGGTCTCGAAGCGCTGGTAGCCGTAGCGGACGGCGAGGTCGCCGAGTCCGCCGCCGCCGACGGTGCCGGCCATGGCCGAGTAGCCGATGAGGGCGATGACCGTGGTGGTGGTGGAGGCGATCAGCGAGGGCAGCGCCTCGGGGACGAGGACCTTGCGGACGATCGTCCAGGTGTTGCCGCCCATGGCTTGCACGGCCTCGACGAGCCCGTGGTCGACCTCGCGCACGGCGGTCTCGACGAGGCGGGCGAAGAAGGGGATGCCGCCGATGGCGAGCGGCACGATCGCGGCCTCGCTGCCGATGGTGGTGCCGGTGACCCAGCGGGTGAAGTCCATCAGGGCGACCATGAGGATGATGAACGGCAGCGAGCGGCCGATGTTCACGATCTGCCCGATGACCTTGTTCACCAGGGTGTTCCGGAGGAGCCCGCCCTTGTCGGTGAGGACGAGCAGGATGCCCAGCGGGAGGCCGCCGACGACGGCGATCAGGGTGGACCAGCCGACCATGACCAGCGTCTCGGTACAGGCCTGTTCGAGCAGCGGCTGCATCTCGGACCAGGTCACTTGGCCCCCTCCTTCACGAGTGCGGTCTCTTCCCGGTCCACGACGTCGATCTGCAGGCCCTGTTCGCGCAGGAAGCCGACGGGGACGACGTTGTCCTCGTAGCGGCCGGGCAGTTCGATGCGCATCCGGCCGACCTGGAGGCCGCCGACGGTGTCGATGGCCGCGCCGAGGATCGATATGTCGATGTTGTAGGTGCGTGCGAGCTGGGAGATGACCGGCTGGGTCGCGCTCTCGCCGTGGAAGGTGACGTCGAGGACGGTGCGGTCGTCGCCGGAGGCCTCGCCGCCGACCGGGAACAGCGCGGCGGCCAGTTCGGAGCCGGGGGTGGCGAGGAGATCGGTGACCGTGCCGGACTCGACGACGCGGCCGTTCTCCATGAGGGCGGCCGAGTCGCAGACCGACTTCACGACGTCCATCTCGTGGGTGATGAGCAGGACGGTGAGGCCGAGCTGCCGGTTGAGGTCGCGCAGGAGCCGCAGGATCGAGCGGGTGGTCTCCGGGTCGAGGGCGCTGGTGGCCTCGTCGGAGAGCAGCACCTTGGGGTCGCCGGCGAGGGCGCGGGCGATGCCGACGCGCTGCTTCTGGCCGCCGGAGAGCTGGGCGGGGTAGGCCTTGGCCTTGTCGGCGAGGCCGACCAGGTCGAGCAGTTCCAGCGCCTTGCGGGAGCGTTCCTTCCCCGACGTGCCGAGGATCTCCAGGGGCAGTTCGACGTTGTCCTGCACGGTGCGCGAGGAGAGCAGGTTGAAGTGCTGGAAGACCATGCCGATACGGCTGCGCGCCTGCCGCAGTTCCCGGCCGGCCCGGGGTCCGCGGCCGGCGAGCGCGGTGAGGTCCCGGCCGTCCACGGTCACGGTGCCCGAGGTGGGGCGTTCCAGCAGGTTGACGCAGCGGATGAGGGAGGACTTGCCGGCGCCGGACTGGCCGATGACGCCGTAGACCTCGCCTTCGCGGACGTGCAGGTCGACGCCGTCGAGGGCGGTGACCTCGCGGCCGCGTGAGCGGTAGACCTTGGTGAGGCCCGAGGTGGTGATCACGTGGGTATCCGTCACTGTCGAGTGCGCGGCACGTCGTGGGTGCCGGGCACGAGGCATTCAGGGTCGAAATCAGCCGGGCGGCACGGATCTCGGTGGGGCGTGGCGGTGGAGACCGTGGAGAAACGTGCGCGCGGGGGCGTGGCTCAGTCGCGCATGCGGGGGACGCGGGCGGACATGAGCGGGCTCTCGCTTCGGGGCGCGAGGCTCAGGTGGTGCGGGGGCCCTCTGTCAGGCGCACATTCGGCGACACATACACCGGGCGCCGGGCGTCATGGGCGCCTCGGTCGCGGGGATGCGGTCGCTCGTCGTGGTCATGCGATCAGTAAAGCAGACGTTCACTCCTGACCGGACACGGCTGTCCGTATTCTGGACAGCCGTGGACAGTGGCACGCCCACGTCAGGGACGTACGGAGATCTCCACTCCCCCGTCCGTGACCAGTGCGGACAGGGCCGAGAGGTCCTTCACGACGAGGTCGGCGGTCAGCTCGTGGGCCCGGTGGGTTGTGGCCAAGGCCACGGTGGTCATGCCGGCGGCGCGGCCGGCCTGGAGTCCGGCGGGGGCGTCCTCGAAGACGACGCAGTGCGCGGGGTCGACGCCGAGGATGCGGGCGGCGAGGAGGTAGGGCTCGGGGTCGGGCTTGCCGCGGGTGATGTCGTCGGCGGCGACCAGGGTCTTGGGCAGGATGCCGACGGCTTCGAGGCGGGCCTCGGCCAGGCGCCGGGTGGCGGAGGTGACGACGGCCCAGCGCTCGGCGGGCAGCGCGGCGAGGAAGTCCACGGTCCCCGGCAGCAGTTCCACACCACCGTTGGGCACGTCCTCGACCTCCAGGTCCTCGATCCGCGCGACCGCCTCCGGCACGACACGGGCGGGCAGCAGATCGGCGGCTATCTCCGCGGCCGGCCGCCCGTGCAGTTCGACGCGCCCGAACTCCTCGGCCGTGATCCCGTACTCGACGGCCCACCGCGTCCAGCAGCGGTTCACGGAGGCGAGGGAGGAGACGAGGGTTCCGTCGTTGTCGAACAGCAGGGCCTGCGCATGGATGGTCATGCCATCGACCTTACGGGCCCGGCGCTCCCGGGGGCGGGGACAGCGGGGGTTTTCCGGCGTAATAGGGTCACTGCCATGCTTGATGTCCTGACGGTGGTGACCGGTGTCGCCGCGTTGCTGCTCGGCGCCTGGTGCGGGTGGGCCGCCTACCGTGACCAGCCGACGAAGGACTGGCACTTCATCGGGATGGCCGTGGTCACGCTGCTGGCGCTGGCGCAGCTGGTCGTCGGGATCGTGCGACTGGCGCGGGGCGAGAAGCCGGAGCAGGGCACGACGATCTTCGTGGCGTATCTGCTCGGCGCGTTCGCGTGCGTCCCGGCGGCCGGCTTCATGTCGCTCGGCGAGCGCTCCCGCTGGGGTTCGCTGACGGTCGCCGCGAGCGGTGTCGTGCTGGCCGTGCTCGAGGTGCGGCTCTATGACATCTGGGGAGGCTGAGGTGGCCGCGACGCGGGAGAAGCCGGCCGGGACGCGGCTGATCGGCGGTCCCGGACTGCTGCTGGTGTGGCTGTACGGGGTGATGGTCGTCGGCGCGGTGTCGCGCTCCGCGTACCAGATCGCCACCGAGTTCGACCGGGCGCCGCTCGCCTACACGCTGTCGGCGGCGGCCGGCGTGGTCTACGGCTTCATCACCTACACCCTGGTGCGCGGCGGGGAGACGGCCCGCAGGGCGGCGCTGGTGTGCTGCGCCGCCGAGCTCGTGGGCGTATTGACCGTGGGGACCTGGACACTGGTGGAGCCGTCCGCGTTCCCCGACGCCACCGTGTGGTCGGACTACGGGATGGGATACCTCTTCATCCCCGTGCTGCTGCCCCTCACGGCCGTGTACTGGCTGCGCAGGGTGCGGCCCGCGTCCTGATCAGGCGGTCGTCGCGTAGGACTGCGCCTGCTTCTCCAGGACGATCATCGGTACGCCGTCGGCGCCCTGGGAGGTGCCCACCCGCTGGTAGCCGACCTTGCTGTACAGGCTCAGGTTGCTCTCGCTGCGGTGCCCGGCGTGCAGGCGGAAGGTCCTGGCGCCGCGCTCGCCGGCGAGGGCGGACTCCGCGGCCCGCAGGAGACGCGCGCCGATGCCGTGTCCCCGGAGGCGGGGGTGGACGCAGAGCTTGCCGATCGCGGCGGCCCCGTCCTCGGTGATCCTGCCGTGCACCGAGCCGACGATCTCGTCGCCGAGGCGGGCGACGAAGACGCAGTCGGCGGCGACCTCCTCGCGGACCGAGTCGAGGCTCTGGACGAGCGGGTCGATGCGGTAGTTGCCGTAGAGCGCCGCCTCGCTCTGGAAGCACAGGTACTGCAACCTGAAGATCTGCTCCGCGTCCTGCCCGGCCGCCGCAGAGATGGTCACGCTCATGCCCATGTGCGCATGCCTCCCGCTCACCTGATCGCCTGTCGTCCCTCACTCCTATCCCCGTCCTCAGCGCGCCGCAACCTCCCGTGTGAGCAAACGACGCAGACATCCCAGACATCGGGAACGTTCCGGGCCGAGACCGCCCTGTGAGATACCCAACTCCCCCGCGATCTCCCGGTATGTCAGGTCGCGCGGGGACAGTAGCGCTTCCATCAGTTCCGGGCAGCGGCCGGGCAGCCGTCGTACGGCGTCCCGCAGGGCGCGGCGACGGGCGGCGGCGAGTGCGAGCCCTTCGGGGTCGTGGCGGCCGGTGCCGGCGGGGTCGCCGGTCAACACCGTTTCCCGGCGGGCCCTGCGGCGGATGCGGCGGGCCTCCGCACGGACGGCCCGGCGGAGCCAGCCCGGGGGGTCGGGCGGCGGGCCGCAGGCGTCGAGGCGCTCCAGGAGGCGGAGCCACACCGCCTGTTCCAGATCGCCCGGTTCGGCCCCGGAGCCGAGCGTCTCGGCGGCGGCTTCCGCGGTGAGCAGTGGACGCAGGGAGATGACCAGCTCGTACGCCGGGACCGGCTCGTGTGTCATACGGGCGACGACTCGGGCCGCCCCGGGCAGGGTTGCCCGGGGCGGCCCGAGTTCACCCCTGCCGGGGCGGAACGGCTCAGCCGTTGACGAAGTCCTCGCGGGCCAGCAGCCCGGTGTCCGGGTGGTCGGTGAAGACGCCGTCGATGCCGGTGGCGAAGTACGCCCGGTAGGCGCCGAAGACGTCGCCGTAGGCGTCGGGGTCGGTGCCCTTGCGGAAGTCCGCGGGCAGGAAGGGGTTCTCGTTGCGCAGGGTGTAGGGGTGCAGGATCAGTCCCGCCCGGTGCGCGTCGCGGACCAGGGTCGTCGGCTCGGTGAGCCGGCCGGCCGCGTCGCGCGGGATGACCAGGTCGAGGGTGGGGCCGATGCCCTGGGCGTAGCCGGCGATCTCGCGCAGGCCCCTGCGGGTGACGAGGTCGGCGACGGTGCGCGGGTCACCCGTCTCGACGAAGTCCCAGGGGCGGGTGGTGGCGCCGGAGAGGAGGACGACGAGGGGGTTGTCGACCAGCTTGTTCAGGCGCTCGATGCTGGTCGGCTCGAAGGACTGGAGGATGACCGGCGCGTTCTTGTCGTCCTTGCCGTGCCGGCGCAGCAGCTTGGCGACCCGCTCCTCCAGGCCCAGTCCCAGCTTGCGGAAGTAGGTGGGGTGCTTGAGCTCGGGGTAGATCCAGACCTGCTCGCCGCGCTCGCGGGTCTGCTCGTCCTGCCAGCGCAGCACCTCCTCGAAGGTGGGGATCTCCCAGCGGCCGTCGTAGAGGGTGTTGTGCGGGCGGTTGGCGGGGATGCGCTCCACGGCGCGCAGCCGCTTCAGCTCGGCGAGGGTGAAGTCCTCGGTGAACCAGCCGGTGACGGGGGTGCCGTCCAGCGTCTTGGTGGTCCTGCGGTCGGCGAACTCGGGGTGGTCGGCGACGTCCGTGGTGCCGCCGATCTCCGGTTCGTGCCGGCAGACGAGGTGGCCGTCCTTGGTGGGGACGAGGTCGCCGGCCTCGACGATGTCCGCGCCCATGTCGAGGGCGAGCTGGTAGGCGCCGAGGGTGTGCTCGGGCCGGTAACCGCTGGCCCCGCGGTGGCCGACGATGGTCGGCACGGGCAGGCTCCTCAGCCCCCGGCCGCCGCCGTGCCGGGTTCCGGCGGCTCTCGCGGTGCCGCCCAGTCCCAGGACCGTTCCGCCCGCGCCGAGCACCGCCGCGCCGAGGAGGGCCCGCCGTCCGGCTCCGCCCGTCTGTTCGTTCGACTCCCGCGTTCCCATGAGGACCCCTCCTGCTGTCGGCTCGTCCGGTGCGGGGCGATCGTAGGTGCGCGTAGATGACGCACGGGAGACCCCGGGTCGAACGCACGGATGACGTTGCGTGGCGCACGCCCCTCATACGGATGACGTACGTCTGTCGTATTCCGTCGGAGATGTGACGGCTCGTCCGGTTGGGCCGTACGGACGGGGGCACGCGCGCGGTGTGCGGGCCCGGGCGGCTTTCCGGCGCGGTGTGACGGCCGTGTCGCGGGCGGGTCACCGCGGAGGGACCCGGGTCAAGAGTGAGTAAGACCTCGGTGAACTCCCCCGGGTCCGGTGTGCACAATCCCCTGGACCGCGAGTAATGTCCTCACCTGCACAGACTCATACGGCATGAACCGACGTCCGTTTCCCACCGGAGGGCCCGTTGTCCCGCTTCGCGCTCATCAAGGCAGTGCTCGGTCCGATCATGCGCCTGATGTTCCGCCCACAGGTGGAGGGCGCGGAGAACATCCCGGGTGACGGTCCCGTCATCCTGGCCGGCAACCACCTGACGTTCATCGACTCGATGATCCTGCCGCTCGTCTGCGACCGCCAGGTCGTCTTCATCGGCAAGGACGAGTACGTCACCGGCAAGGGCCTCAAGGGCCGGCTGATGGCGTGGTTCTTCACCGGCGTCGGCATGATCCCGGTCGACCGCGACGGCGGCCGGGGCGGGGTGGCGGCGCTGATGACCGGGCGCCGGGTGCTGGAGGAGGGCCGGATCTTCGGCATCTACCCGGAGGGCACCCGTTCCCCCGACGGCCGTCTCTACCGAGGCCGCACCGGCATCGCCCGGCTCACCCTGATGACCGGCGCGCCGGTCGTGCCGTTCGCGATGATCGGCACGGACAAGTTGCAGCCGGGGGGTGCGGGTCTGCCCCGGCCGGGCAAGGTGACGGTCCGTTTCGGTGAGGCGATGGAGTTCTCCCGTTACGACGGGATGGGGCGTGACCGGTACGTCCTGCGGGCGGTGACCGACTCGGTGATGGCCGAGGTCATGCGGTTGTCCGGGCAGGAGTACGTGGACATGTACGCCAGCAAGGCCAAAGAGGCCGCGTAGGTCTCGGTCGGCCCGGGCCGGCGTTCTCTTCGGCGGGAGCCGGCGGATCCTCTCCGCCGGCTCCCGCCGCGTTTCCGGTCCCTGCGGGTGAGCGGGGGCTCGGCTCGCGGTTCCCCGCGCCCCTTGGGGGTTGTCCGCGGGCCTGGGTGCGCGGGTGACCGCACCCCTCAAGGGGGTTGTCGGGGACCTGGGCATGCGGGTGACCGGCGGCCCGCTCAGGCGTTGTCCAGTTTCTGGCCGCGGAGCATGAACCAGGCTGCCGCCGAGGCCGCCAGGAGGACTGCCGCTCCTGCTCCCGCTGCCAGGGTGAGGCCGTCGACGAAAGCCTCACGGGCCGCTTCCAGCATGGGCTCCGCGGTGCGGGCCGGCATGCGGGTCGCCGCCTCGACCGCGCCGCCCAGGGACTCGTGGGCGGTGGCCGGGGTGCCCGGTGGGGCGGGGAAGCCGCGGTAGACGCCCGTGACGATCGAGCCCAGGACGGCGATGCCCAGGGCCGCGCCGAGTTCGTACGCCGTCTCCGAGACGGCGGAGGCGGCGCCCGCCTGTTCCTTCGGAACGCTCGAAAGGATCACGTCCGCGGTCACCGTGAACGAGAAGCCCGCGCCCGCGCCGACCACCAGCAGCGCCGTACCGAGCAGGGGGTAGCCGGTGGACTGGCCGATGACGGTGAGGGCGGCCAGGGCCAGGCCGATGGCGGCCAGGCCCCCGGCGACGACCGAGCGCACCGAGAAGCGGCGGGCGGTCCGGCCGGCGATCAGTCCGGCCGCCACCGCGCCGATCGCGGCGGGCAGTTCCGCGAGGCCCGCCTCGAACGGCCGTCGTCCCTGGACCAGTTGCAGGTACTGGGAGAGGAAGAACACCAGGCCGGACAGGCCGAGGACGGTGAGCAGGTCGGCGAGTACCGCTCCGCTGAATCCCCGGCCGCGGAACAGCCGCATGTCCAGGAGGGGCTTGGGGAGGGCGAGCTGGCGGCGGACGAACAGGTACAGGGCCGTCGCGCCCAGCAGGCCTGCCGCGAGGGCGGGCACGGCAGGGCCGCGGCTCGCGGTCTCCTTCACCGCGTAGACCACGCCGATCATGCCAGCCAGGGACAGGGCCACGCTGGTCAGGTCCCACGGACCGGGTTCGGGGGTGCGGGACTCCGGCAGCAGCTTGCTGCCGACGACCACCAGGACCGCCATGACCGGCAGGTTGATCAGGAAGACCGAGCCCCACCAGAAGTGCTCCAGTAGCAGCCCTCCGAGGACCGGTCCGACCGCCGTGCCGGCAGAGGCCGTCGCGCCCCAGACGCCGATGGCGAGGCTGCGTTCGCGCGGGTCGTGGAAGAGGTCGCGGATCAGGGCGAGGGTGGCCGGCATCAGGGTGGCGCCGGCGACACCGAGCAGGGCGCGCGCGAGGATCAGCATCTCGGGCGTGTGCGCGTAGGCGTTGAGCACGGATGTCGCGCCGAACGCGGTGGCGCCCCAGAGCAGGAGCCGCTTGCGGCCGACGCGGTCGCCGAGGCTGCCCATGGAGACGAGCAGACCGGCGATCACGAACGAGTAGACGTCGCCGATCCACAGCAGCTGGGTGCCGGTGGGGGCGAGGTCCTCGCTGATGTACGGGGTGGCCAGACCGAGGACGGTCGCGTCGACGGCCACCAGCAGGACGGCGAGCACGAGGACGGAGAGGGCGAGCCAGCGGCCGGGGCGGCGCGTCTCCTCGGTCGTGGTCCGCGGCCGTATGGCGCTGGTCATGATTCCTTCCTCGACGCCGGTTCCTCCGGGCGCCGTACACCGCCGAGCAGCAGTTCGACGATCATGTGGGTGAAGTCCTTGGGGGCGACCCGGCCCTCGGTCACCGCCCAGGCGGCGGAGGCGAGCAGCCCGTAGAGCGCCTCGGTGAGCCAGGCCGGGGTGAGGTCGATGCGGAACTCCCCGTTCGCCTGGCCGCGCCGGAACAGCGCGGCGATGCGTTCGTCGATCGCGGCCCAGCCCTGGTTCTGCTCCTCGCCCTCGAACAGCTGGTTCTCGGTGTAGAGGAAGGCGAGCAGGGGGGCGTGCGGTTCGATCGCGGCGACCAGGCGGCGTACGGCGTCGGTGGCGGGCCCCTCGTCGGGCCGGGCCGCGGTCAGGGCGGCCTCGCACTCGGCGATCCCGAGCGCCTCCAGCGCCCGCACCAGGGCGTCCCGCCCGGCGAAGTGCCGGTGCAGGGTGGCGCGGCTGATCCCGGCCGCCTTGGCGACCTCGTCCATGGTCGCGGTGGATCTACGGGTCAGCAGGGCGGCGGCGCTGCGCAGTACGTGGTCACGATCGACAGCCATGAGACGACCATACTCCACATGAGACATGAATGTCTCATCCAAGGCATGCGGGTCTCATAGCTGTCGTGTGCGGGACGGCCGGGTGCCTCAGTGCCAGGGCAGCTGTCCGCGCCGCTCCCAGTAGGCCCGGGGCTCCTCGACCAGGGTGGCGAGGCGGGAGAGCTGGTCGTCGGTGAGGTCGACGGCGGGGGCGTGCAGGTTGGAGGCGAGTTGGGCGGTGGTGGCCGCGCCGGAGAGGACCACGCCGGCCCACGGCTGTCGCAGGACCACCGCGAGGGCGACGGCGTCACAGCCGAGCCCGGTCTCCTCGGCGACGGTCCGCAGGGCCTGTGGGGCGTGCGCGGCGGCGAGCCGGCCGTTGGCCATGCCCTCCTTGACGATCACGGTGAGTCCGGCGTCACGGGCCTCGGTGAGCGCGGGCCCGGCGGAGGTCTCCAGGGCGTTGTACGTCGACTGGACGGTACGGAAGAGGGGTTCGCCGTCGACCGTGACGGCGAGGGCGGCGCGGATGGCGTCGGCCTGGGCCGGGCCGCTGGTGGAGAAGCCGACGGTGAGGCCCTGCCGCGCCGCCTCCGCGAGCCGGGCGTGGAGTTCCTTGTCGGTGAGGGCGGGGCTCTCGGGGGTCACCGAGTGGATCTGGTAGAGGTCGAGCCGGTCGCCGAGCAGTTCGGCGGTCTCGGCGCGCTGACGCTCGTACGCCGCGAGGGAGTGGTCCTTGACCTCGTGCCGCTCGGCGTCGGTGGTCCAGTCGGCGGTGTAGGTGTAGCCCCATTTGCTGCCGATGACGACGTCGTCGACGTCGGTCCTCTTCTTCAGCCAGTCGGCGAGGAACTCCTCGGAGCGGCCGTAGGAGCGGGCGGCGTCGAAGTAGCGGACGCCCTGGGCGTAGGCGGCGTCGAGGAGTTCGTGCGTGCGGGTGCGCAGCGTCTCCACGCTGCGGTTCTCCCCGAGGTCGTCGTCACGGCCGAGGTTGATGTAGCCGGGGCGGCCGATGGCGGCGAGGCCGAGGCCGATGTGGCAGGTGGGGGTCGTCGCTGTCGCCAGTCGGGCGAAGGGCATCACGGGCTCCGTCGGTCGGGTCCGGTACGGTTCCCGACCAACGTAACCCGCGGTGCCGCTCCGCTCGGTCGGCTGGGGCGCCGCTGAGCTCGGGTCGTGCGGTGGTCCGGCGGGGGCGGCGCCGTCGCGGCGTGTCGCGCCCGCGCGGCGGAGCCGCACATCGGTACGGCCCCGCGCCCCGGGGAGCTGCCCTCAGCGGCGTTCGGTCAGCTCCGCCGCTTCGCGTTCGCCCACTCGTGCTGGGCCGTCACGTCCGCCTTCACCTCGGCCAGCTGGACCGCGACCGCGCTCGGGGCCGTGCCGCCCCGGCCGTCGCGGGAGGCGAGGGCGCCGGGGACGTTGAGGACCGAGCGGACCTCCGGGGTGAGGTGGGCGGAGATCTTGGCGAACTGTTCGTCGGTCAGTTCGTCCAGTTCCTTGTTCTCGGACTCGGCGACCTTGACGCACTCGCCGGCCACCTCGTGCGCGACGCGGAACGGCACGCCCTGCTTGACCAGCCACTCGGCGATGTCGGTGGCGAGGGAGAAGCCGGCCGGGGCCAGTTCCTCCATGCGCTCGCGGTGCACGGTGAGGGTGGCCACCATGCCGGTGAAGGCGGGGAGCAGGACCTCCAGCTGGTCGATGGAGTCGAAGACCGGCTCCTTGTCCTCCTGGAGGTCGCGGTTGTACGCGAGGGGCAGCGCCTTGAGGGTGGCCATCAGGCCGGTGAGGTTGCCGATGAGGCGGCCGGACTTGCCGCGCGCCAGCTCGGCGATGTCCGGGTTCTTCTTCTGCGGCATGATCGACGAGCCGGTGGAGAACGCGTCGTGCAGGGTCACGAAGGAGAACTCCTTCGTGTTCCAGATGATGATCTCCTCGGCGATCCGGGAGACGTTCACGCCGATCATCGCGGTGATGAAGGCGAACTCGGCGACGAAGTCGCGGGAGGCCGTGCCGTCGATGGAGTTGGCGGCGCTGCCGTGCTCGAAGCCGAGGTCCGCGGCGACCGCCTCCGGGTCCAGGCCGAGGCTGCTGCCCGCGAGCGCTCCGGACCCGTACGGCGACACCGCCGTGCGCTCGTCCCACTGGCGCAGCCGCTCGGCGTCCCGGGACAGTGCCTGGACGTGGGCGAGGACGTGGTGGGCGAAGAGCACCGGCTGGGCGTGCTGGAGGTGGGTGCGGCCGGGCATGGCCACGTCCGGGTGGGCCTCGGCGAGGCCGACGAGCGCGTCCTGGAGGTCGGCGATCAGACCGCCGACGATACGGGCGTGGTCCCGCAGGTACATGCGGAAGAGGGTGGCCACCTGGTCGTTGCGGGACCGGCCGGCGCGCAGCTTGCCGCCGAGGTCGGGGCCGAGGCGCTCCAGCAGGCCGCGCTCGAGGGCGGTGTGGACGTCCTCGTCGGCGATGGTGCCGGTGAAGGAGCCGTCGGCGACGTCCGCTTCGAGCCGGTCGAGCCCGGCGATCATCCGGGTCAGCTCGTCCTCGGTGAGCAGGCCCGCCGCGTGCAGCACGCGGGCGTGGGCGCGCGAGCCGGCGATGTCGTAGGGCGCGAGCCGCCAGTCGAAGTGGACGGACGCGGACAGCTTCGCCAGGGCCTCGGCGGGACCGTCGGCGAAACGGCCGCCCCAGAGCCGTACGTCACCGCTGTTGCTGCTCACTACCTGCACTCCTTGAGGATGGTGATGTGACGTGCCGCTGGAAGGGGCGCGGGACAGTGCCGATGTGCGGCTCCGCCGCGTGGGCGCGGTCAACCGCGACGGACCCGCGGTCTCCCTCTCACAGCGACCGGACCGGTCAGGCCAGATCCCGCTTCGCGGCGATCTTCGCCGACAGGCTGTAGATGTCGATGAAGCCCTTCGCCGCCGCCTGGTCGAACGTGTCGCCCGTGTCGTACGTGGCCAGGTTGAAGTCGTACAGCGACGACTCCGAGCGCCGGCCGGTGACGACGGCGCGGCCGCCGTGCAGGGTCATCCGGATGTCGCCGTTGACGTGCTGGTTGGCCTCGGTGATGAAGCCGTCCAGGGCGCGCTTGAGCGGGGAGAACCACTGGCCGTCGTAGACCAGTTCGCCCCAGCGCTGCTCGACCTGCCGCTTGTAGCGGGCGAGCTCGCGCTCGACGGTGACGTTCTCCAGCTCCTGGTGGGCGGTGATCAGGGCGATCGCGCCGGGGGCCTCGTAGACCTCGCGGGACTTGATGCCGACGAGGCGGTCCTCGACCATGTCGATCCGGCCGATGCCCTGGGCGCCGGCGCGCTCGTTGAGCTGCTGGATCGCCTGGAGGACGGTGACGGGCTTGCCGTCGATGGCGACGGGGACGCCCTCCTTGAAGGTGATGATCACCTCGTCGGGCTCGCGCGCGACGGCGGGGTTCTGCGTGTACTCGTACACGTCCTCGATCGGCGCGTTCCAGATGTCCTCGAGGAAGCCGGTCTCGACGGCGCGCCCGAAGACGTTCTGGTCGATGGAGTACGGGGACTTCTTGGTGGTCGCGATCGGCAGGCCCTTGGCCTCGCAGAAGGCGATGGCCTTGTCGCGGGTCATGGCGTAGTCGCGGACCGGGGCGATGCACTTCAGGTCGGGGGCGAGGGCGACGATGCCGGCCTCGAAGCGGACCTGGTCGTTGCCCTTGCCGGTGCAGCCGTGGGCGACCGTGGTGGCGCCGTGCTTCTGCGCGGCGGCGACGAGGTGCTTGACGATCGTCGGCCGGGACAGCGCGGAGACCAGCGGGTAGCGGTCCATGTAGAGGGCGTTGGCCTTGATCGCCGGGAGGCAGTACTCCTCGGCGAACTCGTCCTTGGCGTCCGCGACCTCGGCCTCGACGGCACCGCAGGCGAGCGCGCGCTTGCGGATGACGTCCAGGTCCTCGCCGCCCTGGCCGACGTCGACCGCAACGGCGATGACCTCGGCGCCCGTCTCCTCGGCGATCCAGCCGATGGCGACGGAGGTGTCCAGACCGCCCGAGTAGGCGAGTACGACGCGCTCGGTCACGGGTTTCTCCTTACAGTGCATTCGCTGACATGCATGAGTATGCAGTAGTCCGCATGAATCGTCAATCTGCCCGCGAATCCAGCGGCGGGTTGAACACCGGAAACCGCTTTCGCGTACTTGTCGCCGGACGCAGGCGCCGCGTCGGACCGATCGAGACAGCACGACAGACACCCGTGACACCCCCGACCCGAGTGAGGCATCCGCATGTCCAGGGCCCTTCCGAAGTACAACAAGCGCCGCGTCGGCTTCATCGGCGGCGCCGCCGCGCTGGCGCTGTCCGGCGCGGTGATCGCCGGTTCCGCCCTCGCCGGTGAGTCGTCCGGGGACGGCGGCGACGCGGACGCCCGGACGCTGGCGGGACCGGGCACGATCTCCTGCCCGGACGTGGCACCGGAGCTCCCCGCGATCCCCGCCACCGCCCAGGCCGAGGTCGACCGCAACCTCGGCGACCTCGACAAGCAGATCGCCGAAGCCAACAAGCGCCTCGTCGACACCGTCGGACAGGGCGGACCCGACTTCGTCCAGAACGCCATCCTCGGCCCCCTCGAGGACAAGCGCGTCGCCGCCATCAACCGCATCGCCACCGCCATCGGCCGCACCGCCGAACGCCCCGCCGGACTGGACTCCCTGGCCGCCTGCACACTCGACGCGCAGGGCGAGGCGGGCGCCGGTGAGGAGGCGACGACACCGCCGGCCGGGGAGGCCACGACACCGCCCGCCGAGGACACCGGCCAGGGCTCCGGTCAGGACACCGGCGTCGGCACGATCTCCTGCCCGGACGTGGCACCGGAGCTCCCCGCGATCCCCGCCACCGCCCAGGCCGAGGTCGACCGCAACCTCGGCGACCTCGACAAGCAGATCGCCGAAGCCAACAAGCGCCTCGTCGACACCGTCGGACAGGGCGGACCCGACTTCGTCCAGAACGCCATCCTCGGCCCCCTCGAGGACAAGCGCGTCGCCGCCATCAACCGCATCGCCACCGCCATCGGCCGCACCGCCGAACGCCCCGCCGGACTGGACTCCCTGGCCGCCTGCACACTCACCAAGTGAGGTGACAGGCGCTGTGGCCGCCCCGTACAAGCGCCGGCCGGGGCGGCCACGGTATTTCCCCGCCCGATCACCTATTGCTTAGACAAACGAAAGACCTGGTCCCATAATAGGTGGACATGGGAAAGACCTATGAGCGCATAGACGGCCGCCTCCGCGCCTTCATCGAGGAACAGCCGGTCTTCTTCACCGCCACCGCCCCCCTGTCCGCCGACGGCACGGTCAACCTCTCCCCCAAGGGACTCAAGGGGTCCTTCGCGGTCCTCGACGAGCTCACCGTCGCCTACCTCGATTTCGCCGGCTCCAACGCCGAGACCATCGCCCATCTGCGGGAGAACGGCCGGATCACCCTGATGTGGTGCGCGTTCCAGGGGCCGCCGAACATCGTGCGCGTACACGGCCGCGGCGAGCCCGTCTTCCGGGACGACCCCCGCTTCGGGGAGCTGCTCACCCGTTTCCCGGACATCGACCCCTCGCTCCACGGTCTGCGCGCCGTCATCGTCGTGACGGCCGAACTGATCCGGGACACCTGCGGATACGCGGTGCCCTTCATGGCGTACGAGAGCGAACGGGACCTGCACGAGAAGCGGTTCGCGCGGGAGGACGACGCCTCGCTCGACGCGTACTTCACCAAGAAGGAGCACATCGCGACCAGCCTGGACGGACTCCCCGGGCTGCCGTTGCCGCTGCCTCCCTCCCCTGCCTGAGCCGTGTGCCCAGGTGTCGCCCCCGCCGTGGTACTCCGACTCACCGCTGAGCCGCGCATCTCCTCTGAACACTCCCGCGTGACGGCACGTATGTGTGGGCCAAGGGTCAAGTCCCCACGGAGGAACCGTGACCACCACGCTCGCCGGCGGCCGTGCCGCCCGCCGCCAGACGATGCGCCGCATCCGTCCGCGCCGCTCCCCCGCCGTCCCCCTGCTGCTCGCCGTCGGTGCGGGCGCGGTGGCCGTGCTGTGGTTGTGGTGGACCAGCACACCGTCCATCGCCGACACCACCGGGAAGATCATCGCCGCGGGCCGGATCACCGGCCTGCTGGCCGGCTATCTGATGGCCCTGGTGGTGCTCCAGATGGCGCGCGTACCCGCGCTGGAACGCCGGGTGGGCTCGGACCGCGTCGCCCGCTGGCACGCGATGAGCGGCCGCTACACCGTCAGCCTGGTCATCGCGCACGTCTTCCTGATCATGTGGGGCTACGCCCGGCAGGCGGGCAGGAGCCTCGCCGACATCGTGCAGCAGACCATCACCTCCATCAACACGCTGCCGGACATGGGCAAGGCCGCCATCGGCACCGGTCTGCTGTTCGTGATCGCCTTCCTCTCCATCGGCCCGGTCCGGCGCCGGCTGCCGTACGACGGCTGGTACCACGTGCACCTGCTGACGTACGCGGCGGTCTTCCTGACGTTCTGGCACCAGATCACCACTGGCAACGAGTTCGCCGTCGAACCGACCGCGAAGACCTTCTGGTACGGGCTCTACGGCGCCGTGACCGCGCTGGTCCTGTGGTACCGGATCATCACCCCGGTACGGCTGAACATGCGGCACCGGATGCGGGTCGAGGCGGTGATCGAGGAGACGCCGGGCATCGTGTCCGTGCTGATCGGCGGGCGCAGGCTGCACCGGATGGGCGCGGAGGCCGGGCAGTTCTTCCGCTGGCGGTTCCTGGCGCCCGGGATGCGCTTCAGTTCCCACCCGTACTCGCTGTCGGCGGCGCCCCGCCCGGACATGCTGCGGATCACGGTCAAGGCGATCGGCGACCACACCTCACGGCTGCGCGAGCTGGAACCCGGCACGAAGGTGTGGGCGGAGGGCCCCTACGGGGCGCTGACCGCGCAGCGCCGCAGCCGCGGCAAGGTACTGCTGGTGGCGGGCGGGGTGGGCATCACCCCGATGCGGGCGCTGTTCGAGACGCTGCCCGGCGCCTCCGGCGACATCACCCTGCTGTACCGGGCCAACAGCACCCAGGACCTGGCGTTGTGGGGCGAGCTGGCGAAGATCGCCGACGAGCGGGGCGCCCGGCTGATGTACGCGGTGAACAGCCCCGACGGTGAACGCCCCGACATCTCGGCGGAGAGCCTGCGCCGGAAGATCCCGGACGTCGACCGCCACGACGTGTTCATGTGCGGTCCGCCCGGATTCGCGCAGTCGGTGTACGAAGCGCTGCGCGAGGCGGGAGTCCCCGCCCGGCGCATCCACCACGAGTCGTTCGAGATTTGAGCGACCGTTCAGCCGGCCATCCAGTCGGGTCATCCACACCCATCAGGAGCTTGAGAAGCGATGAGGAAGAGTCACCCCGTCCGGCGTGCCGTGCTCGCGACCGCCGCCACCGTGTCCGGCATCGTGCTGCTGCTGTCGCTGAAGCCGGCGTCCGACCCCGGCTCGGCCGCCGCGGCCGGCGGCGCGGTCCCGCCCGCGGCGGCCCAGTCGCCGCAGGGCGGCGCCGCCCAGCCCATCGGGGACGGCACCGTCACCGGTGACGCGGCGCAGACCCAGTACGGGGCGGTGCAGGTCCGGCTGACGGTGAGCGGCGGGAAGATCACCAAGGCGGAGGCGGTGCAGGCGCCCAAGGGCGGGCAGAGCGACCAGGTCACGTCCAACTCCGTGCCCCGGCTGAACCGGGCGACCGTGACGGCGCAGAGCGCGGACATCGACGTGGTGTCGGGGGCCACGTACACCAGCGGCGGGTACAAGAAGTCGCTGCAGTCGGCGCTGGACAAGGCGCGGGCGGCCGGGTCCCCGGGGGCTTCCGGACCGGACGGTGCCGGGAGCGCGCAGGCGCGGACCGTCACCGGGGACGTGGCGCAGACGCAGTACGGGCCGGTGCAGGTGCGGATCACCGTCAGCGGCGGGAAGATCACCAAGGCGGAGGCGGTGCAGACGCCCGAGGGCGGGCAGAGCGACCAGGTCAACTCCGCCGCGGTGCCGAAGCTCAACCAGGCGGCGGTGGCGGCCGGCGACGCGGGGATCGATGCGGTGTCGGGGGCCACGTACACGAGCGCGGGGTACAAACAGTCGCTCCAGTCGGCGCTGGACAAGGCCGGTGACTGACACGGTGGCCGAACCCGCCGAGGCTCCCGCCGCGGTGCGTCACGTGGAGGAGACGATGGGGACCGTCTTCTCCCTCGACGTCCGCGGCGGGGATCCCGCCGTGGTGCGCGCGGCGCTTCAGGAGGCGGTCGCGGGGCTGCACCGGGTGGACGAGGTGTTCAGCACGTACCGCGACGACAGCCAGATCTCGCGGCTGGCGCGGGGTGAGCTGAGCGTCGGGGAGTGCGATGCCGAGGTCGCCGAGGTGCTGGAGCTGGCGGCGGAGGCGGAGCGGGTGAGCGAGGGCTGGTTCAGTCCGCGTTACCGGGGGCGGCTCGATCCGACGGGCGTGGTGAAGGGCTGGGCCACGGAACGGGCGGCGCGGCGGCTCGCCGCCGCGGGGGTGACGGGGGTGAGCGTCAACGGGGGCGGGGACGTCCAGTTGCTGGGTGGGCCGGGGGCGGGGCGGCCGTGGCGGGTGGGGGTGTCGGACCCGTTGCGTCCGGGCGGTCTCGCCGCGGTCGTCTCCGCGGCGGGCGCCTCGGAGCTGGCTGTGGCGACGTCCGGCACGGCCGAGCGGGGCGATCACATCATCGACCCGCGCACGGGCCGCTCCGCGGTGACCGACCTGGTCGCGGTGACGGTCGTGGCCCCTCGCCTGATGTGGGCGGACTGCTGGGCCACGGCGGCGTTCGCGATGGGGTCGTGGGAGGGACTGCGGTGGCTGGAGTCCCTCCCGGACGTCGAGGCGCTGCTGATCACGGCGGGCGACGAGGTGCGGTGCACCGGGGGGCTGGCGGGCTGGCTGGGGTGAGCGGCGCGGCTGGGTGAGCGGCGCTCCTGGGCGAGGTACCAGCGCGTCACTCACCCGCGTCAGCGGGGTGCCTCCCCCACTCTCGGCTTCTCCCCCACTCTCGACTCCGCTCGAGCGGGGGACCCCCATGAGCGGGAGGTACCCCCATCGCCCACCCGTGCCGCCCTGGGGGTACCTCCCAGGCCTTTAAGGCACTGGGGGAGGCACGACTGCCCGCGGATCGC
>NZ_JBIRYZ010000028.1:84547-112967 GCF_044390325.1 Streptomyces sp. NPDC018964 | reverse complement strand
CCTGGCGCCGCCGCCACCAGGCACGATCACGAGCCAGCCATTACCGACGACAAACCGCATCCCAGACATGAAGATCACGATCTACAGCTGGAGTATTAGCGCCTTGTGCTCGCGGGAAGGCCACGTCACCTCCTGACGAGGTACGCACATCCCGCGGCACGGCGAACCACTGGACGCCGACGCCCTTGGCGGACGGGCGGACGGAGGTGACGTCGTACATGGGAATTCCGATCGATGCGGGGCACCGCACGCCGCCGCCCGCAGGGGAACGGGTGTGTGCCGGGTCGAGGTGCGTGACAGCGGCGGCGGGAACCCCCAGATGAGAGATGCGGAGGCAGAGGGCTTCACCTCGTCATGGCCCTCGCCGACGACTTCGGCGTGACACCGCACCATCCCGGCAAGACCGTCTGGGCGGTGCTCAAGATGGACTCCGTGGAAAAGAAGGGCAGTGATGGAAGCGGCTGAGCACGCGTGATTCAGCGCCTGCTTCGGACGTATCGCCTCTCCTCTCCGGCTGGGGACTGCTGGCTGTCTTGGAGCGGTCCGGGGTGCGGCGCGCCCGCGCCGTCTGGACCGGGATCGCCGGCGTCGTACTGACCGTGTCCTTCCTGCCGCTCACCGGCGACGGCATGGACGGCGGCACCCGGGCCGCGCTGGCCCTGATGCACCTGGCGGTGGCGGCGGTGCTGATCCCGGGGCTGGGCGGCAGACCCCGCGAGGCGGGAACCGGGGCCGCCGGACGATGATCGCCGTTGCCGGAGCACTCGGCTCGCGAACGCCGGCCCTCACCCGCCAGGGACACCACCTGAAGGAGAGCCCGGAGGAAGCACCGGCCGATGTCGTGCCTCTTCCTCAGCACCGCGCTCAGGACGTGCCCGAGTGTCGCCGACGGCCCGTGGACACCGAAATCCACGGGCCATTCGGTGACCTTCCAGGCAGGATGCCCCCGTGAACCATGTTCTGTGCGGGCTTGCCGCCAACGTAAGTCTGCCGTCCGAGCTGGTCGACCGTCTGATCGCGGTCGCGGACGCCGACATCGCCGCGGAACTCGCTCGCAGAGCGGACCTCAGCCACGCGCAGGCGGTGGCGCTGGCCTCGCGTGTCGAGGAGAGCGCGGCATGGCTCGCGTACGCGGGTCTGCTGACCGCCGCGGACATCGATCCCGTGACACAACCGGACGGCGCGCTCGCCCTGCTCGCCGAGCGCGCCGGAAACCCGGAATGGGCACGCCTCTTCGCGGAAGACCCGGTCGTCGAGCGCCGGGAGAAGCTGGCCGGCTGCTCGGGCCTCCCGCCCGATGTGGTGGAGACGCTGGCCGCCGACTCGGACATACGGGTCGTCGCGGAGCTCGCGTTGTGGGCGACACCGGAGACGGCCACCGGACTCGTGGGGCATCCGCACGCCGAGGTCCGCCGCGCGGTGGCGGCCAACGAGGCGGCACCGCCGGCCGTACTGGCGGCGCTGCTCACCGGCGAGGGGCTTCCTCCCGCGCAGCGGTGCCTGGTCTGCGACCGTGAGGAGGTGCCGTTCGCGCATGATCCGCAGTGCCCGCGACTCGACTGCGACCTGCCGTCCGGCGCCTCCTGCGACGGTTCCCACGAATCCACCGGGCACGAGATGCGGCACATGGCGATCCGGAATCCGGCCACACCCACCGAAGCCGTCGTCGGCTTCGTGGACCACCCGTCGCTGCTCCTGCGCTGGGCGCTCGCCGGCCGTCCGGATCTGCCGTCGGAGGCCTGCGCTCGACTCGCCGTGGATCCGAATCGCGGTGTGCGAGCCGACCTCGCCGAGAATCCGGCGATCGACGACGCCCTGATCCGCGTACTGGCCACCGACCGTGACCACGAAGTGCGGCGCAGGCTCGCCCACAACCCACACGTACCGCTCGATGTGCTGACTTATCTTGCCGGCACCACCAGAATCGGCCCCACTCCGCTGCCGCGGATCGCCTCCGCGTCCCCCGAGGAGGCCGAGAAGCTGGCCGGATCGCCGAACCCGGCCGCGCGGATGCTCATAGCCCAGCGACGCGATCTGCCACCCGCCGTACGAGACGCGCTGGCCGCCGACTTCGATGCGAAAGTGGTCAAGTCCATCGCCCCGCACCCGGGTCTCTCGGAAGGCCGACTGCGCACCATGCTCGACCGGCACGGAGTCCGGGTCGTCGCCAAGGTGGCTGCCAATCCGGACGCGACTCCGGCACTTCTGGAGGACCTTGCCCGGCACGAGCCAACGGTGCAGAAGGCGTTCCGCGAGATCGCCCGGCATCCCCATGCGCCGGCACCGGCACTGCTCGCCTGTCTGACAGACGCACAGGCGAGGCCCATGGCCGCAGGCCATGCGGCCCTTCCGCCGCCGGTCATCGAAGAGCTGCTCACCGACGCCGACCGGCAGGTGGTGGAGGCGGCAGCCGCCAATCCCTCGCTGCCGCTCGCGGTGATGTCAGGTCTGCTGTCCCGGCTGTAGGACCTGGTCGGATCGAACCTCCGGTCCCGCCGACTCGCCAGGGGAACTGCTCGGTCATACCCTGCGAAGCCCGTCGAAGGACCCCCTTGCCTCTGACCGGACAGCGGAACAGCTCCATATACGCACCGGCAGCTTCCCGGGGCCGGCATGCGGGGTTCAGCCACGTGTTCCCGGCTCTCGCCCGCGAAACCGGCCGTGTGAGGATCGCGACGTGAACGATCTGCGCTTCCGCCTCGCCGAGGAGGCCGACCTCGCCGCTCTCGTCCGGCTGCGTGACGACGCCGCCCGTTGGATGCTCGCCCAGGGCGTCACCGGTCAGTGGCGGCCCGGTCAGCTCGGCGAGGACCACTTCCGCGGGGTCATGGCGAGTGGTGAGGTCTGGCTCGCCGAGGCCGACGGCCGTGTGGCCGGGGCGTGGGAGCTGTGGTGGGAGGACGAGGATGCCTGGGGGCCTCAGCCGCCGGTGGCCGGCTATGCGCACCGGCTGATGGTGGACCGCGGCAACGCCCGGCCGGGGACGGGGCGGTCCCTGCTGCATGCCGCGGAGCGTCGCATCGCCGCGGCGGGGCGGGCGTTCGTACGTCTGGACTGCCTGGCCGGCAACGCGCGTCTGAACGCCTACTACCTGGACGCCGGCTACCGGGTCGTCGGCCACAAGGCGGGCAAGCCGCAGCCGGGCGGGGCACCCAAGTCGTTCACCCTCCTGGAGAAGGCCTGCGGACCCGCCGCAGGGGCCGGGTGACGGTGACCGGGGACGCCCGCGGTGTCCCCGCGTGTGAACGGCCGCTAACCTGCGGGGCATGACCGTACATCTCGAAGTCGCCGAAGGCGTCGGCACGCTGCGGCTGGAGCGGCCGCCCATGAACGCGCTGGACGTCGCCACGCAGGACCGGTTGAAGGAGCTCGCCGAGGAGGCCGCGCGGCGTGAGGACGTGCGCGCCGTGGTGATCTACGGCGGGGAGAAGGTGTTCGCGGCGGGCGCGGACATCAAGGAGATGCAGGCCATGGATCATGCGGCCATGGTGCTGCGGGCCCGCGCTCTTCAGGACTCCTTCACGGCCGTGGCCCGCATCCCCAAGCCGGTCGTGGCCGCCGTCACCGGGTACGCGCTCGGCGGGGGGTGTGAGCTGGCGCTCTGCGCCGACTACCGGATCGCCGGGGAGAACGCCAAGCTGGGCCAGCCCGAGATCCTGCTCGGGCTCATTCCCGGCGCGGGCGGCACCCAGCGGCTGTCCCGGCTGATCGGCCCCTCCAAGGCCAAGGACCTCATCTTCACGGGCCGCCAGGTGCGGGCCGACGAGGCGCTGGCGCTCGGCCTGGTGGACCGGGTGGTGCCGGCGGAGGAGGTCTACGCGCAGGCGCACGCGTGGGCCGCGAAGCTGGCCCAGGGGCCGGCGATCGCGCTGCGCGCGGCCAAGGAGGCGGTCGACACCGGCCTCGAGACGGACATCGACACCGGTCTCGCCGTCGAGCGCAACTGGTTCGCGGGCCTGTTCGCCACCGAGGACCGCGAGCGGGGGATGCGCAGCTTCGTGGAGGAGGGGCCGGGCAAGGCGAAGTTCCGGTGAAAACCCGTCCGTCAGCTTGCAATTGACGCGATGTCTCATCCGGGTCCCTCGATGGGGCGGTTTATGGGAGCCTTAATGCACCCTTAAGCCGTTCGTGTCGAGGGAGTCCGCCGGTTGCCTGGAAGTGAGTCGTTTTACCAGGTCGGGCGGGTTCCCGAGGGTGCGGAAGTGCCGTCGGCGCAGGTCGTCGGCCCCTTGTCGGACAAGGGTGCGCGGGGGGTGCATTCCCCCGGAACGGCCCCCGAGAGCCCCTCGGGCGGCCATGATGGGGGCATGGCGGGGCTGGAGGGCATGGAACAGCCACGGGGAGACGGACGCGTGACCGCGTCGCGCTGGTCGCCGACGGTCGATGACGAACGTGCCCTGAAGGCAGTGGAGTTGTACGGCAACCCGACGGAGGCGGAAGTTCCGCTGCCGTCCCGGCCCGAGTCCGCCGCCACCGCCCGCCGGCTCGTCCAGGTGGTCGTCCTGCGGGAGTGGGGCCTCACCGCCAGGACCGCCGAGGACGCCGTCCTGCTCGTCTCCGAACTGGTCGGCAACGCCGTACGGCACACCGGCGCCCGCGTCTTCGGTCTCCGTATGCGCCGGCGGCGCGGCTGGATCCGGATCGAGGTCCGCGACCCGTCCCGCGGGCTGCCCTGTCTCATGCCGGTCCAGCCCATGGACACCAGTGGCCGGGGCCTCTTCCTCGTCGACAAGCTCGCCGACCGCTGGGGCGTCGACCTGCTGCCCCGCGGCAAGACCACCTGGTTCGAGATCCGCGTGACGGACCGCTGAGGGGCTTCGAGGATTCCCGGGGTGTGTCCGGCCCCGCGCTCCTCGGGCCCTCGCCCGCGGGAAGGCCACCGGTGGGTGGTCGCCGCACGGGAGTCCCGGGTGGCCCGATAATCTGACCTGCGTCAGCAAGACGGCAAAGCATGAGATGAGGGGCGGACCGGTGGCGGACATCGAGGAAGCGCGCAAGCAGTTCGAGCGGATCGACACGGACGGGGACGGGTTCATCACCGCTGCCGAGTTCAAGACCGCCCTCGCCCAGGGCGGGGACTGGAACGTCACCGAGGCGGTCGCCGAGGCCGTGATCAAGTCCCGGGACCTGAACGGCGACAAGGTCCTGTCCTTCGACGAGTTCTGGGCGCACCTGAACAAGTAGGTCCGGAACAGCCCGCCCGTTCCGGGGGTTGACGCCGACCATGGTGGTTCCCGCGGGGAACCGGAGCGGACATCGATCCCCGGAAGGGCGAGGCGAGCGGACATGAGGATCGGCATCATCGGGGCGGGCAACATCGGGGGCAACCTCACGCGGCGGCTCACCGCCCTCGGCCACGACGTCTCCGTCGCCAATTCCCGTGGCCCCGAGACGCTCACGGAGCTGGCGGAGGAGACCGGCGCGACGCCCGTGCGGGCCGAGGACGCGGCACGCGGCGCCGGGATCGTCGTCGTCACCGTCCCGCTGAAGGCCGTACCGGACCTGCCGTCCGGCCTGTTCGACGGGGCCGCCGACGGTGTGGCCGTCATCGAGACCGGCAACTACCACCCGCGGCGGCGCGACGGCAGGATCGCCGGCATCGAGGACGAGGGCCTCACCGAGAGCCGCTGGACGGAACGGCAGCTCGGCCACCCCGTGATCAAGGCCTTCAACGGTACGTACGCCCAGGACCTCCTGGACCGCCACCGTCCCGCCGGTGACCCCGGCCGGATGGCGCTGCCCGTCGCCGGTGACGACGAGGCGGCCAAGCGGAAGGTGCGGGCCCTGATCGACGAGCTCGGCTTCGACACCGTGGACGCCGGCGGCCTCGACGACTCCTGGCGCCAGCAGCCCGGCACCCCGGTCTACGGCCTGCGCGCGGGCGTCGAGGCCGTCACCAAGGCGCTGGCGGAAGCCTCCCCGGAGCGCAAGCCGGAGTTCCGCGGCTAGGCGTCCTCGGCTAGGCGTCCTCGGCCCACTCCTTCAGCGCCGACCTGCTGGGGAAGTCCGCGACGTTCTTGTCCAGCGGGTCGTCGGTGTACTGGTGGAAGCGCCACTCGGCCTGGATGCGGGGCTTTCCGGCGGTGACGTAGTCGGCGATCCAGAGGCCGTCGCCGGCGTAGGACGTCGTGTCGACGTTCAACCAGAAATTCCGATTGCAGTACAGGATCACCCTGTGGTGCGGGCGCAGCTCCTTCACCTTCTTGATGAAGCGGTCCTTCTCCGCGTTGCTCGCGTGCGTGCCCTCGCCCGTCGTCTCCCAGTCGACCGCGAGGATGTCGCCCCGCTTCTCCTGGGTCCTGCTCACGAAGTACTCCGCCTGGGCCGTGAGGTTGCCCGGCCAGAGGAAGTGGTAGAAGCCGACGACCAGGCCGGCGTCGCGGGCCCGCTCCGTCTGGGCCGAGAGCTTGGGGTTGGTGTACGAACGGCCCTCCGTCGCCTTGATGAAGACGAAGGACAGGCCGTCGGTGTCGTACGAGGACGACTGGTACGCACTCACGTCGATGCCGCGCAGCATGGGGCTCCCTGAGGTGCTGGTGGGGGGAGGGGAGTCGGAACGATGTCTTCCCCACCCTGCCACGGACGATCCGTCCGGATGGTGGAAGGGCGGGCCTCAGCGGTCACTCACGTCCCTGGTGTCACTCAGATGTCGGTTTCCCGTCATGTTCCGCTCACTTCGCACAGATGAACTAGCCGGAGAAGTGACGTGGGTTGACGAACGATGAGAGCGCGGAGAGACGACATGGCCGAACCGGCTGAGGTGACGGCATTAACCGCGCCGATCGACACGCTTCTCGCCGCCGCCGTCGCCCGGCGCTTCTACCTGGAGCAGCGGTCGAAGGTGGAGATCGCCAAGGAGTTCGGCATCAGCCGGTTCAAGGTGGCCCGCCTCCTCGACGCGGCCGTGGCCCACGACATCGTGCGGATCGACATCACCGTCCCGGCCGAGATCGACGTCCCGCTCGGGCGGGCGCTGACCGAGCGGTTCGGGCTCCGGCACGGCATCGTCGTCAACCTGGGCCGGGGTGAGGGCGGTACGACGGCGTCGGCGGACCAGCGGCAGAACGGCCGCTGGCTCGGCACGGCGGCGGCCCGGCTGCTCTCGGAGATCGCGGAGGAGGGCGACGTCCTCGGGCTGGACGGCAGTCACGTGGTGGACGCGCTCAGCGAGGCGGTCACCCGGCTGCCGCTGTGCGACGTGGTCCAGCTGACCGGGGTGCACGGGCGGGACCTCGCCCATGACGCCGTGATCAGCGCGGTCCGCCGTACGGCCGCGGCGGGCGGCGGCAGGGCGTTCCCGCTCCACGCCCCGTTTCTGCTGCCCGACGCGGTGACGGCCGCCGTGCTGCGCAGCCAGCCCGCCACCGCCGAGACGCTGGACCGGTTCGGTCTGGTCACCAAGGCCGTCGTCGGTGTCGCGGCGTGGGACGCCCCGGATTCCACGGTGTACGAGGACCTGTCCGAGCGGGAGCGGGAGACGCTCCGGGAGGCGGGGGCGTGCGCCGAGGTGGCCGGTCACGTCCTGGACGCCGCGGGCCGGGTGATCCCCACCGAGCTGAACGCCCGCACGATCGCCGTCAGCGCCGCCGAACTCCGCGGCGTCACGGAGCTGATCGGTGTCACGACCGGTGGACGCGGCACCGGGGCGGTCCGCGCCGTACTGAGGTCCGGACTGCTCACCGGAGTCGTCACGGACGCCACGACCGCGCGCCGCCTCCTCTGGCACGACGAACTGGACGACCCGGCACGGACCGCTCCCGCGCCGTCGTCCCGATCCACCGAATGAGGACAGCGATGAGCCAGCAGGACGAGGCGCTCCCGCCCGTTCCGGACGACATCCGCGAGGCGGGCCGCCTCGCCCCGGACCACTGGCTGGGGGTGGTCGACCCGATGTGGTCCGGGGAGGGGAAGCCCCCCGAGTGGGCGATGACCGGCCGGTGGCGGTCCGGCCTCGACGGCGAGATCGTCGAGTGGGAGGACAACCCCGAGTACCGGCCGTCCCCGCGTGCGCTCGACTGGCCCGAACCGGAGGACGAGGTGGACCGCGCCGTCCAGCTCGCGTCCACCGGATACGGGCCCGGCGAGGCGGTGCCGGCGGCGTTGGCGGGGCGGGAGGTCGCCGTGCTGACGGCGCCGGGCGGCGGCCTGCTGAGTGCGGTGGCGCCGGACGGGACGCCGGTCGTGCCGGTGTTCACCTCGTCGGTGTTCCTGCACACGTCGGGGCGTTTCGCCTTCGAGCTCGTCGGCGTCGACGACCTCCTGACGCGCGTCCCCGAGGGGCACGTGCTGTACCTGAACCCCTCGGCCGCGGTGGGCATGCTGCTGGACCCCGACGCCGTACGCGACGCGGCCCGGGACGGTGCGCGGGAGCGGCCCTTCGCCGCCGCGCCCGTGGACCGTGGTACCGCGCGGGTGCTGACCGAGGCCGTCCACCCGGTGCGGGAGACGGACGCGTGAGCCGCTGGTCGTCCGTGATGCCGGGCCGGGGGCGCAGGTCCGGTTCCGGTTCCGGCTCCGGTAAGGGCCATCGCGGTACGGCGAGCCCGGCCGGCGGTGCGAACGGCGGTGCCGGCGGCACCGGGAACCGGGGCGTCGGCGGCCCGCCGGTCGAGGACGTCGACGGCGTGCTGCTGGTGCGCTCGGTCGAGGACGACTCGTTCCCGCTGGACGTCGTGGCCGAGGTGGCGGGCGCCGTCGGCAGGGAGGAGGACGTGGTCACGGTGATCGTCGGCTCCGCCGGGGACGGGGCGCCCAACGCCGACCACTGGGCACGGCTGGGCGCGCTCCTCGACTCCCTCCGCGCGCGGGGCACCGACCGGGTCCGGCTCGTGATGTCCGGTGCCGGCGACGACCGGCCGGACCGGCCCGGCGTCGCCCGCAGGATCGCGGACGCCTGGGAACTGGAGGTGATGGCTCCGGACGGGGCCGTCCTGATCACGCCCGGCGGTGCGCTCTTCGTCCACGGCGACTCCCGGCCCGGCGACTCCCGGCACGGCTCCTCCTGGTGGCGGTTCGCGCCCGGTGCGGAGCCCCGGCGGGCGGGCCGGCGCGCACCGGCGCCCGCCTGGGAGGAGGCGCTGGACGGGGTGCCCGCGCGCACGGCCGGCGGCTGCGTCGTGGACCGCATCCCGGCGGGCGTGGTGATCCGCCCGGCCGAGGCGCCCGGGCCCGCCCCCGACGACCTGTGCTTCTCCGTACCCGTCGACTTCGAGCGCCTGACGGTGCTGGTCGGCGCCCCGCAGGCGGAGGACGTCGCCGCCGACGAGGTCGCCGCCGTCCTCGCGGGACTGCCGGAGGCGGAGCGCGCCCGCGCCCGGCTCGCCCCCGGTGGCCGGCGTGACCTGCTGCGGCTCGGGCAGTCGGTCGCCGACCAGTTGCGCACCGAGGTGGAGGTGCTCACCGGTCTGCCGCTGCTCGACGACCACGCGCCGCCCGGAACGCCTCCCCGGCCCACGCTGGTCGGGCGGGACGGCAGGCCGAGCTGGCGGCCGTTCGTGTCGTCCGTGGTCTGCGGGCCGGTCGACTCCGAGGGGCGGGCTCCCGTCCCCAGGCCGGTGGAGTTCCACCTGCCCGACTGGATCCTGGGCGGCAGCGAACGGGGCACGGTACGGCTGACGGACCGCTGGCAGGCGACGGTGACCCGGGCCGGCCTCGCCCTGTGGGCACCGGACGGACCCCGTCCCGGGCCGCTCGGACCGGCCGTCGACCCGGAGGTGTGCGCCATCGAACTGGGCATGCCGGGACAGCCGTTGGACGGCTCCCTGCTGCCCGCGCTGTCCCGCCTCGTGCGCGGCCTCGGAACCGACGTCCGGTCACGCACCAGCCTGCTGGTCCGCGGCAGGCTCCTGGAGGGCGACGGCGCCCTGCGCCGCCTGGCCGCCGAACACGGCATACCGAGCATCCGCTACGTCACCACCGCCCGGCCGCCGTGGTCCGGTACGGCGACCGGCCGGCCGGGCACGGCCACGGAGCCCGGCCGCGCGGTGCCGCCCGGCGGGGCGGCCCGCGGGCCCGGTACGGCGTCCGCCCCGTCGGCCGCCGGGTCCGGTGATGGGGTTGCCGGTCTGCCCGGTGCCGGTGTGGTGGGCCGGGGGGACGGTACGGCCGTCGGTGGTCCGGGGGGTGTCGGGGCCGGCCGGACCCTGCCGCCGGGTGGGGTGGTGCGTGGGCCGGGTACGGCCGCTGCTCTTCCGGCCACCGAGTCCGGTGGTGGGGCGGGGCGTCGGCCTGGTGCGGCTGCCGTCGAGCCCGGTCGGGCTTCGTCGTCCGGTGCGGTGGGGCGGGGGGCCGGTACGGCCGCTGGTGGTCCGGGGGCTGCCGGGTCCGGCCGGACTCCGTCGCCGGGTGGGATGACCCGTGGGCCGGGTACGGCCGCTGTTCCGTCCACTGCCGGGCCCGGCGGTGGGACGGTACACCGTGACGGTGCGGCTGCCGTCGGCCCGCGGGCCGACGGGCCCGGTGTACCGGCGCCCGCGCCCGCGCCCGCCGCCGAAGCGAGCGGTGCCGTCGGCGGGCCTTCGGCTGCCGGGCCCGTGCCGCCGCCGGATTCCGTTCCGGGCGGCGGGTCCGCCGGAGCGGAGGCGGACGCCTCCGGTTCCGGGGAGGCGGAGGGTGTGTCGCCGGGGTCTTTGCCGGAGGGCGCCGAACCCGGAAAAGCGGAGCCCGGGGCGTCCACGCCCACCGCACCTGACGTGCCTGCCCGGTCTGCCGAGCCCGTCGTGTCTTCGGGGTCCCGCTCGGGGGAGCGGCCCACCGCACCTACCGGGTCTGCTGCGCCTACCGGGTCTGTCGAGCCCGTCGTGCCCTCGGGGCCTCGCTCGGGGGAGCGGCCTGACGTGCCTGCCGGGTCTGGCGGACCCTCGGGGCCCCGCTCGAAGGAGCGGCCCGCCGCGCCTGCCGCGTTGCCTGAGGCGGAGGCCGGGGCCGGGAGTGGGCGGAGGGCTTCCGGGCCCGGTGTGGTGCCGGACGGCGAGGTGGGTGCGGGGGCCACGGAGCCCCGGACCGCCTCCTCGGCCGGGGCACGCCCCGGAGCTGGCGGAGCGAGGCGTCCCGCCGGTGAGGGGGACGGAGCGGGGCGTCCCGCCGGTGAGAGGGGTGGCGCGGGGCCGGACGGTGGCCGGGCCGTGCGTGCCGGGGCGGGGACGGGACCGCGGGGCCGGAGCGGTGAGGCACCCGCCCCGCACCGTGTCGCCCTTCCGTTCGTGCCCGGGCACGTCAGCGGGGCCGCCGAGCGTGCCGCGTTCCGGGACGCGGCGGCCGGGGCCTGGGAGGGGCACGCCGCCGCGGTGTCGCGGGTGCTCACCCGGATGCCCGCCCTGCGCGGTCACGAACTGGAGGCGGCGAGGACCGATCTCGTCGCCGCGCACGCCTACCTCACCGCCGGGGAAGGACCCCTGCACCACCGCGAGTTGATCCGGGACCTGCACACCGGCGAGGGGCGCCTGCTGCCCTACGCCGGCTGTCTGGCGTCTGCTCTGCGCCGGCTGCCCTCCTACCGGGGCGTGGCCCTGCGCGGCGGGGACGCCGACGGCCCCGAACCGGCGGTCGGCACGCTGCTGCACGACCCCGCCCCGGTCAGCGCCCTGGCCGGGTCCTCGGCGCTCCCCGCCGGGGCCCCCGTGCGCTACGCGATCTGGTCCGTCACCGGACGCAAGGTACGGCAGCTGCTCGACCGTCCGGGCGGCTCCCCGGAGGCGTACGAGGAGATCGTCTTCGTGCCGGGGACCGGCTTCCGGGTGCTGGGGGTACGGACCGTGCCCGCGGGCCCTTCCGTCGTCCTGCTGCGTGAGCTCCCCGGGAACGCGACCGCCTACATGGACGGGTCGGAGGAACTGAGCGGGCTGGACCTCAAGGCCCTCACGCACCTCGAGGAGGCGCTGGCCAAGGGCTTCCGCGCCGGTGACGACCCGCAGTGGCCGGAACGCTGTTCCGGGCCCGTGGGCCAGGACGGATAGCGAGCGGGGGCGCGCCACACGACCACCCATCACCCCACATTCCACACGGACAGATCGAGGAGACCGATGGCAAGTCAGAAGAAACCGCCCGTTCCCGACGGGGCCGACGGCGCGGGCGGTTCGTCCGTCCGCAGGGCCGTCTCCCTCGGGTCGGCGGCGGCCGACCCCGGCCCGATGCTGGCACCGGCCGCACGGCGTACGGCCGCGCCGGAGCCGGGCGAGGGCGGCACCGGGCGAGCGGAGGCGGCCCGTCCGGCTCCGGACACCGCCGGGAGCGAGGCCGCCCCCGAGCAGCCCGCCGCCACGGCTGCCACGTCCGCTGCGGCCACCACGGCGGCCACGGCCGGGGAACCGGCCGCGAAGGCCACCGCGTCCGCCGCCGAGGAGCGGCCGGAGGCGAAGAGCGGGAGCGCCGCCGAGCCGACCACGGCCCTCCGGGCCGCCCCGGACGCCGCAGCCGGTGCGGCCGGTGCGGTCGGCGGGGTCGGCGGGACCGCCACGGCCGGTGCGGCCGGTGCGGACGGGCCGCCGTCCGGGAACCCGAAGAAGCCCCTGCTCGCCGCCGCCGGCATCGCGGGCGTCGTCCTCCTCGCCGTGCCGCTGCTGATCTGGGCCACGGACGACTCGCGGCAGGAGAAGAAGAAGGAGGACGTGGCGGTGGCCGCCGGGTCCGACACGCTCCTCGACGAGGAACCCCTGGAGGTGCCGAAGGGCGCCTACGCCCCGGCGGAGCCCACGCCGGAGCCCTCGACGAAGAAGCCGTCCGCCAAGCCGGAGCCCGTCGTCAAGAAGGAGGTCCCGGCCCCGGTGACGAGTTCGGCGGCCCCGGTCAGCGAGTCGCCCGAGGCGAAGGAGAAGAAGACGCAGAAGGCGGAGGCCCGGGTCGAGGAGCGTGAGGCTCCCAAGGTCCCGCCGAACACCGCCGCCTACGCCGTTCAGCGGCTGGCCGCGTCGGACCCCGGCCGGCACATCTGCTACCGGGTCCACAGGAAGGGCGCCGGCTGGACGACCCCGAGGTGCGACGGGGCCATGTCGGGCAAGGGGTTGCCGATCACGGCCATCAACATCGCGGTGGTCGGCGCCAAGAAGGTGTCCGCCAACGAGTTCGTCCAGAAGGACGGCTGGACGACCCCGTGGTCGAGCGCGGCCGACGCGACGGACCTGACGCTGGGCAGCGACTCCCCGAACGCGCCGAACCTCAGCGGTTACGCCATCGGCGTCGACGACGGCAACGTCTGCCACCACCACAAGCTCGGCGGGCACGACTGGGGCGCCTACCAGTGCGAGTCGTCCCAGGGCTGGAGGTTCGGCGGGTCACTGGATCCGGACGTGTGGCTGGAGAGCGTCAAGTTCAACCTCTGAGGGACGCGACAAGTTCAACCTCTGAGCGACGCGACGGCACAGCGGACGCCCGCCGGCACCGGCCGGCGGGCGTCCGTCCTCACCGGGCGGACTACTGCCCCAGGACCTGCCGGACGGACAGGTCCTGGGGCAGCAGCGTCGTGAGGTCGGCGAGACTGGGCGAGGCCAGTGCGCCCAGCCGGCGGGCCTGGCTCGTCATCATCGTCTCCAGCAGCTGCCGGGCGAGCCGCGCGTTGCCGAAGGACCGGTCGCGCGGGATGGCGTCCACATGGGCGCGCAGCGCCTCGAGGGTGGCGTCGGGGCACTCGTACCCGGAGGCGGCGGCGTGCCGGGACACGATGGTGACCAGTTCGTCCGTGCTGTAGTCCTCGAACGTCACGAACTTGGAGAACCGGGACGTCAGACCGGGGTTGGAGGCGAGGAAGCGCCCCATCTCCTCGGTGTACCCGGCGACCACGACCACGATCTCGTCGCGGTGGTCCTCCATCAGCTTCAGCAGGGTGTCGACGGCCTCGCGGCCGAAGTCGTTGGACGATCCCTCGGGGGTCAGGGTGTAGGCCTCGTCGATGAAGAGCACCCCGCCCAGCGCGCTGGTGAAGACGTCCTTGGTGCGCTGGGCGGTGTGGCCGACGTACTGGCCCACCAGGTCCGCCCGTGCCACCTCCACCAGGGAGTCGCGGGGGAGCACCCCGAGGGAGTGCAGGAGCCTGGCGTACAACCGGGCGACGGTGGTCTTGCCGGTGCCGGGCGGCCCACTGAAGACGAGGTGGTTGCTGATCCGGGGGGCGGGCAGTCCCGCGGCGATCCGCTGCCGGGCGTTGGTGAGCAGGCTGACCAGGTCGGCCACCTCCCGCTTCACGGCGGCGAGTCCCACCATGGCGGTGAGTTCGGCCATCGGGTCGGACGGGGCGTCGGCGTCCTGCGCCGTGCCGCCTCCGCCGGCGCCGACGGCCGCCGCCTCCGCGTCGCCGACGTCCTGCGGCAGCAGCAGCGTCAGGTCGTTCTCCGCCGGGTCGGTCATGGCCGCGAGCCGGAACGCCTGCCGGTCCACCATGTCCTCGAACACGCCGCGGGCCGCGCGGCCGTTGCCGAAGGTCGCGTCGCGCGTCATCTGCTCGAAGCGTACGGCGAGGGCCTCCCGGGTCAGCGGCCCGAGCTCGAACTGGTGCCGCCGGCAGAGGCTCTCGGTGATCGTCACCAGCTCCTCCACCGCGTAGTTGCCGAACTCGATGGTGCGGGTGAAGCGGGAGGCCAGACCCGGGTTGGCGGTCAGGAACGACTCCATCTGCTCGGAGTAGCCGGCCGCCACCACGACCACGTCGTCGCGGTGGTCCTCCATCAGCTTCAGCAGGGTGTCGACGGCCTCGCGGCCGAAGTCGTTGGACGTCCCCTCGACGGTGAGGGTGTAGGCCTCGTCGATGAACAGCACCCCGCCCAGCGCGCTGTTGAACGCCTCGGTGGTCTTGATGGCCGTACCACCGATGACCTGCGCGACGAGGTCGGCGCGGGCGACCTCGACCAGGTGTCCGCTCCTGAGCACGCCCAGGTCCGCGAGGATGCTGCCGTAGAGGCGGGCGACGGTGGTCTTGCCGGTGCCGGGCGGCCCCGCGAAGATCAGGTGCCGGCTCATCGACGGGACCGGCATGCCGAGCCGGCGCCGGCGCTCCGCGAGCTGGTTCAGGTTGACCAGCGTGTTCACCTGGTGCTTGACGTTCTCCAGGCCGACGAGCGCCTCCAGTTCGGCCAGCGGGCCCTCGGGCTCCTCCTTCCTGCCGGGCCCGCCCGGGGCGCCGTCCTCGCCGGCGATGTCGGCCGACTCGCCCCAGCTGTCCGGCAGTCCGTTGTCCGCGCTGGTCAGCAGCTCGACCGTGAGCCGCTCGCTCGCACGGCTCTGGCGCAGTCCGGCGCCCCGGTTGTCGCGTACGACGCACCGGGTGACGTCGACCGGTTCGGCGCTGTCGATCCGTACGCCGTCGCCCGTACTGCCGCTGATCTCACAGGCGTTGAGGACGGCCCGGCCGCCGCGCGACACCTGGACGCCGTGGGCCTTGGAGCCGTGCACCCGGACCCGCTCCAGGGTGATCTCCGCGCCGTCCCGCACCCCGACCCCGGCGTCGGCGCTGTCGCCGATCTCGCAGTCCCGCAGGGTGCCCCGGCCGCGTTCGCCGACGAGCAGGCCCGAGCGGGCGGCGGAGCTCAGCACGGTGTCGCTGATCTCGGGGTCGGAGTCGTCGTCGATGTGCAGCGCGCAGCCGTCGGCGGACTCGATCTCGCAGTGCTCGAGCCGGCCGCGGGCGTCGTCGGTGAACTCGACGCCGTGGCCGCCGGCGCCGGTGACCCTGGCGCGGCGCAGCAGGGGGTTGGCTGCGGAGCGCACGGAGATGCCGACGCCCGCCGCGTCCAGGACCTCCAGGCGTTCGAACTCGGCCGTGGAGTCGTCCACGAGCTGCACCGCCCCGGCGGTGTCGGCGCAGTCGCTCACCACGGTGTCCCGCAGCAGCGGGGCGCTGCCCTCGACGACCCGCACGGCGGCCTCGGTGGAGCCGTGGAACGAGCAGTCCTCCAGGGTTCCGCGCGAGCGGTCCAGGACGAGCAGCCCGCTGGTCTTGGTGCGCCGGGTGACGCACCCGCGCAGCACCGGGTCGGCCCCGCCGGAGATGACGATGCCGCTCTGCGCGATGGACTCGAAGGAGGTCTCCTCGATCTCCGGGCGGGACATGCTGGTCACCAGCAGGCCCACCGAGGTGTGGTGCACGGCGCAGCGCAGCACCCGGGTCGAGCTGTGGCCCTCCAGGGCGATGGCCGGCTTGTCGGTGCCGGAGATGTCGCAGCCCTCCACGGTGCCGCGGGCCTCGCCGTTCGCCAGGACGCCGTTGGCCCGCGCGCCCCGGATGCGGCAGTCGCGCACCAGGGGCCCGGCGCTCTCGCCGATGACCACCGCGGAGGTGCCGAAGTTCTCGAACACGCAGTCCTCGACGACGCTCTCGGACTCCGAGGAGTCGACGAGTCCGGCGCCGCCGGGGTTGCCGATCCGGCAGCCGCGGGCGGCCAGCGAGCCCTTGCCGCGCACCAGCAGCGCCGTCCACCCGGCACCGGTCACGGTGCAGTCGTCGAGCGCGGCCTGGCCGGCCGGCACGTCCACGACGGCGGCCTCCTTGTCGCGGCCCCGCAGGGTCAGGGCGCTGAGCATCACCGCGTCGGCCATGAGGGTGACGGCGGTGCCGTCCCGCGGGCAGAGCTCGACGGTGCCCGGCTCGCCCTCGCCGACGATCGTCACCCGGTGCCGGATGACGAGGTTCTCGGCGTAGCGGCCGGGACGGACCCGGATCACCGCCCCGGTACGGGCCTGGGCCAGTGCCTCACCGATCGTCTGGAATCCGTCCGACCGTTCCGGGCCGACCGTGAGTATTTGCCGTGCCACGCCTCGAACCTCCTTGTGCTGCTGCGGTAGTTGGCGTTGTGCGCCGTACATCTTGTGTGCATATCATGCGCGCTATGCGGAATGTCATGACAGGTCGGAGTGCGGGCCTCGTGCTGGCGGCGGTCGCCGTGGTCCTGCCGGTCACGGGCGGGCCGGCCCTCGCCCTCCCCGCCGCCCCGGCCACGCCCGCCGTGCCGTCGGGGAGTCCCGGTGCCGCCGATCCGGGGGCCACGCTGCTGCCCCCGCTGCCGGTCCGGCTCGGCGAGGGCAACCCCTGCACCGGGGCCTCGGGGCAGACGGCCACCGGAGCGGCGTGGTCGCAGACGGCGCTCGGGCTGTCCCGGGCCCAGCGGATCTCCCGGGGCGGCGGGGTGACCGTCGCGGTGGTCGACACCGGCGTCGCCACCGGCGTCCCCGGCCTGTCCGGCAGGGTGGAGTCCGTGGGCGCGGCGGCCGACGACTGCGTGGGCCACGGCACGTTCGCCGCCGGTCTGATCGCCGCCGCACCGCGGAAGGGCAGTGGCATCACCGGGATCGCCCCGCAGGCGGAGATCCTCGCCCTGTCCGGCACCGACGACCGCGGGGTCCCCTCCGTGGAACGCGTGGCCGACGGCATCCGGACGGCGGCGGACCGCGGCGCCCAGGTCATCTACGTCGGCCAGGTCCTGCGCACCGGGAAGGCCGAACTCACCGCCGCCGTCGCTTACGCCACCCGGCGTGACGCGCTGGTCGTCGCCCCGGCCGCCCCGGACGCCGTGCCCCGTGAGGAGCAGGGGCCCGACGGCGAGATGCCGGAGGGCCCGTACTGGCCGGCCGCCGCGCCCGGCGCGCTCGCCGTCGTGGACTTCGGCCCCAGCGGCGTACGGCAGAAGAACGCGCCGCCCGCCCACGAGCCCGACCTGTCCGCGCCCGGCGGCGAGATGGTCAGCGTCGGCCCCGCGGGCTCCGGCCACTACATCGGCTCCGGTGCCTCGCTGGCGGCGGCGGGCGTCGCGGGCACCGCCGCACTCGTCCGCGCCTACCACCCCGACCTCACGGCGGCCGAGGTCGCCCGCCGCCTCCTCGACACCGCCTACCCGTCGGACACGCCCCGCCTCGACCCGTACGCCGCCCTGTCCCTGGTCCAGGACCGTACGACGTCCCCCGCGCGGACCCCCGCCCCCGCCCACATGCCGGCCCCCGCCGACGCCACGCCCCACAACCGTTCCCTGACGATCGCGGCGGTGGGCCTGACCACGGTCCTCCTCCTGGCGGCCCTGGCCGCGATCATCCCCCGGGGCCGCACCCGCAACTGGCGCCCCCCGACAACCCCCTAGCCCCCACCACACCACCCCGACCGCCCCGACCCCCACCGCTCCCGCGGCCAACTCCCCCGTTCCCGCGTCCAGCCCGGCCGCTCCCGCAGCCAACTCCTTCGTCTCCGCGGGCAGTCGTGCCGCTGGGGCGGCACGGGTGGGCGCGACGGCACCCCGCAAGCGCCGGGTCGCGCGAACACCCCCCGGCCAGCCCTCACGCCGGGCGCCCCGCACACCCCGCCCCACCCCGCTCCCACCGACGCACGGACACTTCACAGCGCGTCCTCGACGAGCCCCGTCTGCACCTGCAAGGTCTTGCGCCGAGCGATCCGGACCGCCCGCCCCGGAATCAGCTCCCGCCCCTTCACACTCCCGAACAGATACCCCTCACTCGGCGGGCACGACATCAGCAGCCCCGGCGTGTTGACCTCCTGCAACCGCCGCAGCAACGCCTCGTTGAGCCCCCGCCCGGCCCCCGCCGACGACCGCGCCACGATCAGGTGCAACCCCACCTCGTGCCCCAGCGCCAGATGGTCGAGGAGCGGAGCGAACGGCTGCGTCATCGGCCCGCCGCCCACCATGTCGTAGTCGTCGACCAGGATGAACAGCCGCGGCCCCTGCCACCAGTCGCACAACCGCATCCGCGACGGAGCGATGTCCTCCCCGGGAACCCGCTGCTTGACCGCCCGCGCCGCCCCGTCCACCAGGTCCCGCAGCATGTCCAGCGACACCGCGTGCCCGAGCCGGTACGCCTCCGGCACGCTCTCCACCAGCTCCCGCCGGTAGTCCACCGTCATGATCCGCGCCTCGGCCGGCGTGTACCGCTCGGTGATGCCGCGCGCGACCAGCTTCAGCAGGTTGGTCTTGCCGCTCTCCGTGTCGCCCACCACGATCATGTGCGGACTCTCGGCGAAGTCGTGCCACACCGGCGCCAGTTCGTTCTCGTCCAGGCCGATGGCGATCCGCAGGCCGTGCTCGCCCTCCGCCTCCGGCAGCTCCTCGACCGGCAGCTTCGCCGGCAGCATCCGCACCCGCGGCGCGGTGGGCCCCGTCCAGTTCTCGGCGATCGCGGCGACCAGCCCCGCGACCCCGTCCGCGAGGTCGTCGGCGTCCTCGACCCCGTCGACGCGCGGCAGCGCCGACAGGTAGTGCAGCTTGTCGGAGGTCAGCCCCCGCCCCGCGCTGCGCGGGATCGTCGCCGCCTTCCGGGAGTCGATCTGGGAGTCCATCGGATCGCCCATCCGCAGCTCCAGCCGGGTCCCGGTCTGGTCGCGCACCGACGACGACAGCTCCACCCAGCGGGCGGTGGTGACGATCAGGTGGACGCCGTAGTTGAGCCCGCGGGCGGCCAGCGCGTTGAAGGTGGGGATGTGCCGGTCGAAGTCCTGGCGCACGGTGGCCCAGCCGTCGATGACCAGGAAGACGTCCCCGTGCGGCTCGTCGGGGAACTCGCCCGCCGCGCGCCGCTTGCGGTACGTCGCCATGGAGTCGACGCCCTGCTCCAGGAAGAACCGCTCCCGCCGGGCGAGCAGCGTGGTGACCTCCGCGATCGTACGGCCCACCCGTTCGGTGTCCACCCGCGCCGCGACCCCGCTCATGTGGGGCAGCCCGTCCAGCGAGGCCAGCGTGCCGCCGCCGAAGTCCAGGCAGTAGAACTGCACTTCGCGCGGGGTGTGGGTGAGGGCCAGCGCGGTGATGAGGGTCCGCAGCAGCGTGCTCTTGCCACTCTGCGGCCCCCCGGCGATGGCCACGTGGCCCCCGGCCGCCGACAGGTCCACGGTCAGCAGGTCGCGCAACTGGTCGAAGGGCCGGTCGACCACTCCCACCGGCACGGTGAGCCGTCCCCGCAGCGGCCAGTCGGCCGTGGTCAGGCCGTACCGCGGATCGGGTGCCAGCGGCGGCAGGATCTGGTCCAGGGTGGCCGGCCGGCCCAGCGGCGGCAGCCACACCTGGTGGGCGGGCGGCCCCGCCCCGCGCAGCCGGTCGAGCGCCACCGACAGCAGCGTCTCCCCGCCGCCGTCCCCCTCGCCCTCCGGTTCGGGCCCGGTCCCGTCGGGCTCGCCCGCCAGGTCCGGGTCCGCGGGGGCGCGCGGCACCACCCACTCCGCCGTCCACGGCACCACCTGCCGCGCCACCTGCGCCTGCACCACGGCCCGGCGCCGCCGGTACGGCCCCGAGACGTACGCGGCCCGGAACCGGGTCAGCGCGTCGACGCCGCTCTTGAGGAACCCGGCGCCCGGCTGCGCGGGCAGCTCGTAGGCGTCCGGCACACCGAGCACGCCCCGGCTCTCCATCGCGGAGAACGTCCGCAGACCGATCCGGTACGACAGGTGGCTCTCCAGCTGGTGCATGCGGCCCTCGTCCAGCCGCTGCGAGGCCAGCAGCAGGTGGACGCCGAGGCTGCGCCCGAGCCGGCCGATCATCACGAACAGCTCCATGAAGTCGCGGTGCGAGGCGAGCAGTTCGCTGAACTCGTCGACCACCACGAACAGGCTGGGCAGCGGCTGCAGCGGCGTCCCGGACTGCCGCGCCTTCTCGTACTCCAGCGCGGAGGTGTAGTTGCCCGCGGCGCGCAGCAGCTCCTGCCGACGGATCAGCTCCCCGTGCAGGGCGTCCTGCATGCGGGCGACCAGCGCCACCTCGTCGGCGAGGTTGGTGATGACCGCCGAGGTGTGCGGGAGTTCGTCCAGGCCGAGGAAGGTGGCGCCGCCCTTGAAGTCGACGAGGACGAAGTTCAGCGTCTCGGAGGAGTTGGTCAGCGCCAGGCCCAGCACCAGGGTGCGCAGCAGCTCGCTCTTGCCGGAGCCGGTGGCGCCGATGAGCATGCCGTGCGGTCCCGTGCCGCCCTGCGCGGACTCCTTGATGTCCAGCTCCACGGGCCTGCCCTCACCGCTCACCGCGATCGGCACCCGCAGCCGGGCGCTGCCCGTCGCCTTCTCCCACAGCGTGGCCGGATCGTGCCGGTGCAGGTCGGGGATGTTCAGCAGCGAGGTCAGCTCGACGTCGTCGGCGAGCGGCTTGGAGTCGTCACCGCCCACGCTCATCCGGTACGGCGCCAGCAGCCGGGCCAGCGCCAGCGCGCCCACCGTGCCCAGCCGGTCGGGCCGGCCGAGCACCGTCGACTGCTCCTTGCGGTCGCGGTCGGTGCGCACCAGCGCGACCCCGGCCTCGTCCACCTCCAGGCGCAGCGTGGTCCGCCCCGGCTTCCAGGCGAGCGCACCGGTGAGGTCGAGCACCACCGCGTTGCGGAAGCCGTGCCCGTCGAAGCGGTGTCCCGTCGGCACCGTGCAGCCGTCGATCACGACGACCGTGTACGGCTCCTCACGCCCCGGTACCGCGTCCGGGTCGGCGCCGGGCCGCTCCAGGAACTCGGCGCCGAGCAGGTTCTCCAGCTCGGTGAAGGCCGAGGCGATCATGCGGGCCGGTCCGGCACCGTCCTCCTCGTGCCGGTGCAGGCTGTGCGGCAGCCACTTCGCCCACTCCCACTCCGCGCGCCGCTCGTCCGAGACGCACAGCGCGATCCACAGGTCGTCGGGGGAGTGGAACACCGCCAACTGGGCGAGCAGGGCCCGCGCCTGGGCGCGTATTCGCTCCTCGTCCCCGCGGAACAGCACCTTCGACCAGGCCCGCAGGTAGATCGCGATGGGCTGGTCGCGGACGGTGGAGTAGGCGCGGGTGAAGCTGCGCAGCGCGTGCGCGCTCAGCGGCTCCAGGTCCTCGACGGGCTTGGTCGACAGCGGCGTCAGCTTCATCGCGAGGCGCTGGTCGCCCACGCCCATCCGCACCTCGGCGAAGTCCTCGTCCGACGCCCGCCGCTCCCACAGCCGGGTGCTGCGCACCAGCGACGACAGCGCGTCGGGCTCCGGGTGGCGCCAGGCCAGGGCGCGCTGCTGCTCCACGATGGACGTCCGCACGATGCGCCGGGTCTGCCGCAGGTACCGCAGGTAGTCGCGGCGCTCGCCCTTCATCCGCTGCTTGCGTTCGCCGTTGCGGCGCATGACCTGACCGAGCATCATGCCCGCCGACGCGATCACCATCACACCGAGCGCGATGTAGATGAATCCGCCGCTGTCCCGGCTCATCCCCGGACGCATGAACATCAGCATCATGGAGACCGACATCAGCGCCATCGGCAGATACGTCCACACCGCGGAACTGTCCGGCACGACTTCCGGAAGCGTCGGCGGCTCCTGAAGACTCAGTTCCCCCGACGGCATTTCCGGCCCTTTGCGGCGGGCCGGCCGGCGGAACAGGATCACGCTCAACGAACGTCCTCCTCAACGATTTCGGAAGGAATTCCGGAGGAACCTCGCGGGAACGGTCGCGGGTTTTTCCGTAAAGAGTCACAGTCCCGCGCGGCGACGGCGGGAGAATTACCGTGGGGTTCCGTAACGCTGAACTCCCGGAGTGGTGTTGCGAAAAGCCCGGCGTACGGTCAAACTCGTCGGCGCATGCCCCGTCCGACTTCTCCGTCGCGTTCGGCGACCGGCCGGTGTGCCGCTGCCACCTTCCAGCCACCGCGTATCGCGTGGTCCGCCAGAAAGTGTGAACCCCGAGCCCATGACTGAGATCCAGACGGCAAGCCTGTGCCGCGTCACCGTACGTGCTCCGGCCAGGACCGTCGACCTGGCCGTGCCCTCCGACGTCCCCGTCGCCGACCTGCTGCCCACAGTGATCGGCTACGGAGGGGACGACCTGGAGGAATCCGGCCTGGAGCACGGAGGTTGGGTGCTCCAACGCCTCGGCGGTCCACCGCTCGACCCCGAGAGTACCTTGGACTCCCTCGGTCTGCGGGACGGAGAGGAGCTTTACCTGCGGCCGCGCACCGAGGCGCTGCCCGAGGTGCACATCGACGACCTGGTCGACGGCATCGCCGACGGCATGGGCCGCAGGCCGCACGGCTGGAGTCCGGAGGCGGGCCGGCGCCTGCTGCGCGGGCTGGCCGCGGCCACCCTCGCGCTGGGCATCGTCCTGCTGGCCGTGCCGGGCACGGCGGGCTGGATACGGGCGGTCGCCGCCTCGGCCGCCGGACTGCTGCTGATCGCCGGGGCGGGCTCCGCCTCCCGCGCCGTCGGGGACGCCGGAGCCGGTTCGGTGCTCGGCCTGATGGCGGCCCCCTACTTCGCCCTGGCGGGCTGGCTGCTGCCCGGCGGTGACCTGGGCGGCGCCGACGGCGAGGCCGTCCTCGGCGCACGGCTGCTGGCGGCGTCCGCGGCCGGCGGCGCGGGCGCGGTGCTCGCCCTGGCGGCGGTAGGCGTGTACCCGGCGTTGTTCATCGGCGCGGCCTGCGTCGCCGCCGCGGGCGCGCTCGGCGCCGCCCTGATCACCCTGGACCTGGCACCGCAGCAGGCGGCCGGCGTGGTCGCCGTCGTGGTGGTGCTCTTCGGCGGGTTCGTCCCGTCGCTGTCGTTCCGGCTGTCCGGCATGCGGATGCCGCCCCTGCCGACCAACGTCCAGCAGCTGCAACAGGGCATCGACCCGTACTCCTCCTCGGACGTCGACGCCCGCTCCGCGCTGGCGGACGGCTGGATGACCGCCCTCTACGGCGCCATCGGCCTGATCTGCCTGCCCTGCCTGGTGGCCCTCATGGCCTCGCCGGGCCTCGCCGAGATCCTCACCGTCGTGGCCTTCTCCCTCCTGCTGCTGCTGCACAGCCGGGGGCTGGGCAACGTCTGGCAGCGGCTGGCGCTGACCTGCGCCGGGGCCTGGGGCGTGGTCCTGCTGCTGCTGGTCTCCGCGCGCTCCCTCGCCCCGGCGGACCGGCTGGCCCTGACGGCCGGCCTGATGGGGCTGGCCGCCGCGATCACCATCGCCTCGTGGACCGTGCCCGGCCGACGGCTCGTCCCGTACTGGGGGCGCGCGGCCGAGCTGCTGCACTCACTCGCCGCCCTCAGCATCCTGCCGCTGACGCTCTGGTCGATGGGCGTCTACGGCTGGCTCCGCGGCATCAACGGCTGACCCGGGAGAACGGCGACATGCACAGCAAGCGCGACCAAGTACAGGCGCACCTCTTCATCATGGGCCGGCTGGCCTCCGCCATGCTGCGCTCGGAGCCCGACGCCCCGGAGAGCCCGCTGGGCAGGACCAACCGCGGCGCCGCGATCGGCGTGATCATCGCCTTGCTGGTGTGCGCCGGCGCCTTCGTCTTCGGGCTCCTGCGGCCCGGCGGCAACGACTCGTGGCGTTCGGGGGAGAACCTGATCGTCGACAAGCAGACCGGCGCGCGCTACCTGTACCTGGACGGACGGCTGCGCCCGGTGCGCAACTACGCGTCGGCCCGGCTGGTCACCGGCGGCGAGGTCGGCGTCACCACGGTGGGCACGTCCTCGCTGGCCGGCACCCCGCACGGGACGCCCGTCGGCATCCCCGACGGGCCCGAGGCGCTCCCGGGCACCGGCGACCTGGACCGCACCCCGTGGCTGGTGTGCTCCGACGTCCTGCCCCGGACGACGGGCGTCGTCACGGTGACCACGACGCTCGCCCTCGGCACCGACGCCCCGCAGGACGTGCCCGGCGGCCGGCGGCTGGGCGAGGACGAGGGCATGCTGGTCACCGGCCCGGACGACGCCCTGTACCTGCTGTGGCAGGGCAGCCGGCTGCGGCTGGACGAGCGGGCGAAGGCGGCCGAGGCCCTCGGGTACGGCGACGTCACCCCGCGTCCCGTCTCCGCGGCGTTCCTCGATGCCTTCCCGCTGGGACCCGACCTGGCCCCCGCCGAGGTGCCCGGCCGGGGCGGGAAGGGCCCCGAACTGGCCGGGCGGAGCACCAGGATCGGGCAGCTCTTCAAGGTCGACGTACCCGGCTCGACCGCCCGTCACCACCTGCTCACGAAGGACGGGCTGGTGCCCCTGACGGACACGGAGGCGACCCTCCTGCTGGGCGATCCGCAGACGCGTGAGAAGGCGTACGGCGGGGGCGCGGCGACCGTGGCGACGCTCGGCGCGGACACCCTGGCCGGGCACCTCGCCCCCGAGGCGCGGAACCCGGAGCCGACGAGGCTGCCCGCGCGGCCGCCGAAGGCGGTCACCGTCGCCGCCGGCTCCGTGTCCTGCGCGGAGGTCGACTCCACGGACTCCGGTGTGCGGGTGGGTACCTCGGTGCTGCCCGGGAACGCCCTGCCCCCGGCCGTGCAGGCGCCGGCGCCCGAGGTCGAACCGGGCTGCCTGAAGGTCGACTCCATCGCCGTACGGGCGGGGAAGGGCGCGCTGGTCAGGGCGTTGAGCGCGAGCGGCAGCGCGCTGGGTGACACCACGTACCTGGTGACGGACGAGGGTGTGAAGTACCGGCTGCTGTCCCAGGAGGCGGTGGCGGCGCTGGGCTACGAGGGCGTCGAGGCGCGGACGATGCCGTCCCCGATGCTGGCCATGCTGCCCAGCGGCCCGGACCTGACCCCCGAGGCGGCGTCCGAGGGCGAGGCACGGGTGACGCTGAGGTGCCCCGGACGATAGCGGGCGGTAGCGGGCGGAAGGGGGTGACCGGGTCCTGCCGGCAGTCGTCCGGAAGGAGAATTCTTGGCGTCCACGAGGCCACCTCACGTTAAGCCGGGAACCCGGCGGCGCCCGCCGGACGCCCGATCTGTCCGGCCGGGTTCCCCGCGCCGCTCACTTGAGCGGCGTGAATTCGAGGGCGGTGCTCAATTGAGCTCCGGAATAGAGGAGTTCGGGGTTCCGCAAGTAATTGCCAAACAAGTTGCGGCCTGCATAGCATCTGGCCACCCCATGACCCCGGCGAGCCGATCGTGATCGCAGGGACGCTCTGTCTGCCCACGGAGTGACGTGGGGCCGCAGCCCGGTGAGCGTCACCGAAAAGGGAGTTCTCTCATGGCCATGCAGCAGTCCGAAGAACGCGCGACCCGTAATGGGATCATGGCGCTGGAACAGGCCTTCACCGGTGTCCAGCGCTGTCAGCAGGACGTCCAGACGACGTCGCACACGCTCGCCTCGAATTACGGCGGCGCGGACGGCGGAAAGTACAAGAAGCTGCTGGAGCAGTGGGACGAGCACGTCGACACCATTCTGATCAACCTGGACCGGATGGTCGACGAACTCAACGGCACCCTCACGGAGCACGGACTGGTGCAGGGATCCAGCAGTGACGCGATCGACTCGGAGTACTCGCGCTCCACGCAGGTGTTCGACGAGCTCAACGGCACCAACACGTCGTCGAACTGACTCTGGCGCACCCAGCGGACCCCGAACCCCTCCCATCTCGTCGTTCTCCCGGTGAACAGAGGAATCTGATGGACTTCTCCGACGGCTACATCTACGTCGACTACAACCACGCCGAAGGTGCGGCGGACGACATGATCAGCCAGTCCCAGGCGATCATGAGCATCCTGGCCAACCTGGAAATGGAACTGGCCGAACTCCGCAACAGCTGGATCGGTGACGACCGGGACGTCTACAGCGAGGTCCAGGCGAAATGGGACAACGCCGTCGAGAACATCAAGACCCTGCTCGCCAACCACTCCGGTCTGCTCACCGAGATCTCCTCCAACTACCGGTACACGGAGCAGAACCTGTCGCAGCGGTGGGGCGACATCAGGATCGGCAGCCGCTGACGCCGGCCGGTGACGGAAGGGTGATCGCGTGGCCGTCACGGTCCTCGACAGTACGTTCCTGAAGAATTTCATCAACAACCAGATCGACGGCTTCCGGACGACCCTGGAGAACATCCTCAAGGACAGTCCGACCGCCGGGCCGGCGATCACGTTCATCGCGGACAGCATCTCGACCACGACGATCGACTCCGCGAAGCCGCTCGTCATCGGCCTCATGGCCGGCGAGAACAGCGCGGTCGGCGGGGGCGCCCTGAACAAGGTCGTCCAGCAGGGCGCGGGCGAGGTCGTGCGCATCCTGGAGGACCAGACGGTCCTCTTCGAGGACCTCGAACAGGCGTTGTGGGACACGATCGACGAGCTGGCCAAGGCCCAGGGCAAGAATCTCGAGAACATCACCGCGGACGATTTCATGGACATCTTCGAAGATGTCGACAGTGATCTCGACAATCCGGGCGGTACCGAAGAGGAAGAGTAGCGGAGTTCGGCGATGGCCAACCCCGAGGACAACAACAACGACAACTGGAAGAAAGCGGTTGACCTGCTCACCGGCTATGTCCTGCCGGAGCGGAAGACGTTGTTCGACGATCTGAAGGGTAACGACGGCATCCCGCTGATCCACGTCCGGCTGGACAAGCACGGCGGCCCGGACTATTCGTCGGGTTTCCTGTCCCCGAGCGGCTGGAAGACGCACAACACCGACTACACCATCCCGTTCTACCGCCCCAGTGACGACTCCCAGGACGTGTCCGCGGGGAGGTACCTCTACCGGTACCGGGCCTACATCACCTTCCTCGCGTCCGGCCAGGACTGGCCGCCGGGCGGGGACGACATCATCCCGGACTACACGAAGACCAGCGAGCGCCTGAAGGACAAGGGCGGCTGGAACAAAGAGGGCGAGAAGCTCGACTGGAACACCAACGCGCTGGTCCGGTACGTCTACGGTTCCAGGGACGCCCTCTCGCAGATCACCATGTGGCCCTACTCGACCCACGGGTTCAAGAACCGCGGCTACCCGGTGAACGACGCCGACTACGTCGACCTGCTCACCTTCACGGAGTCGGCCAAGGCCTTCGACCGGGTCGTCAAGTTCTTCGAGAGCAGCGCGGACACGATCGGCAAGTGGGACACCGAGAACATCGGAGAGGGCAGCGACTCCTGGGACGGCACCTCGGCCGCCATCTTCAAGGAGCTCATCCACAAACTGGCCCGGAACTACGAGGGGTACGCCGACCAGCTCAACGGCAAGGGTGACGGTGGCCAGAGCGCCGTCACCATCGACGGCGTGACGGTGACCTCCGAGCCGGCCCGGGCGCTGGCCGAGGCCCAGGGCGTCCTCCTCGCCCAGGCGAAGAAGCTCCACGAGGCCTGGAACGCGTGGAAGGCCGAGAGCAATCCGCAGCGCTGGCTCTACGACATGCTGCAGAACGCCCGGCTGACCCTCTTCGACACCCAGTACGACAAGACGGACATCGAGACGGTGTCCAGCGGAGGCGGGCCGTACACCACCTGGCACAACTACGTGGTGTCGACCGACGGTTTCAAGAACGACATCGTCATCGAGGGCAAGTCGTACGGCAAGCCGAGCGAGATGACCACGTGGAAGGCGATCGCCGACGAGGCGGTGCGCCGGTGGGAGCAGTCCGTGCAGGACTGGCTCAGCAAGGCGGGCGCCGAGGCCATCGTCGAGATCCACAAGGCGTTCAAGGCGGCCGAGAAGGCCTTCGACACCAGCATCACCGACAAGGACGACCGTCCTCTCTCCGAGATCTCCGCCGAGGCGGAGGCCGACGCCGAGAAGAAGAAGGCGGAGGCCGAAGCGGCGGCCGCC